>DASVOL010000810.1:0-1852 GCA_036383375.1 Bradyrhizobium sp.
CTTCATCCAGAGCAGCGCCGCTGACGTGTCGAGCCCGCCCGAGAATGCGATGCCGACTTTCTCGCCGGTGGGCAGGCTTTTCAGAATCGTACTCATGGGACGGTCCAATCGGTCGAAATCAGGATGATTACGCTGGGCGAATATCAAATTTCCGGAGCCTGGGCACGCCTTTAATCAGGCTTCCGGCCGGCTTGGCTCCGCTTGGCCGCCCCGGCGCCAGCGCTGCATCAGCCGGTAGCCGGGCATCGCGAGCCGCGTCAGCGCGGCATCGACCGCCTCGTCTGTCAGCCGGGTCGAGGCCCAGCGGTAGATCAGTGCATAGAACAGCCAGACGGTGAAGAACGACACCAGGCCGGCGATCGCCACATCGGTGAAAAAGTGACCGCCAAAGGCCATGCGAAGCCCGCTGGTGACGATCCCGAACACGGTCGCCCCGGCAAAGGCCAGCGGCCGCCAGGCGGGCGGCGTCAGGGCCGCCGGCGCATAGGTCCAGAACGCGGTGGCGCCCTCGCCGGAGAAGAACGAGCAGTTGCGCGGGCAGCCGCCGCGCGGGTCCCACCACGGCATGAATTGCAGGTCGCCGCCGAACTGCGTCACGAACACCGGCCGCGGCCGACCCCAATAGTTCTTGAAGGTGAGGTTGGTGAGGACGCCGGCCGAGAGCAGCATCGTGGTGAGCAGGAACACCGCGGCGCGGCCCGACATCAGCATCGGCCGATCCGGCCGGATGAATTTCCAGACGATGGTCACGATCGCCGGCAGAACCAGCGCCCAGGCGATCCACATCGCCGCATCGCGCGCGAATTGCGCCACCGCGTCGAGCTTCACCGGGAAGGTGCTTTCCGCGGCATCGTAGAACAGCGCGGCGAGCTTCAAGTCGAGCTCGGGATAGATCCCGAACAGGATGCCGATGATGAGCGCGAGCGCCAGCGCGATAAAGAGTCCGGTCCGGTTCATGGCGCGCGGTTTAGCCGAGGCGGCGAGGTATGGAAAGTGCGCGGCCATTCCTTGCCCTCCCTTGGAGGGGTCGAGACGAGCGAAGCTCGCTCTTGGGTCGGCTCACGTTGAGCGGAGCGAAGCGTGAGCCGGGGTGGGGCGAAAGTCTCACCGCGTCTGCACTGCCCGAGTTGAGAGATCACCCCACCCCGCTGCGCATTGCGCTCCGCTCCATGCGCAACGACCCTCCCCCTCCAGGGGAGGGTGAGAGCCGTCATCACGACCGCGGCGATTGCGACGGCAATGGCGGGGGCGGCGGCAAGGGGCGCTGTGGCTCGCGCCAGGCGCCAGCGGTGCGGCCGGCGATCAGCCAGTAGACCAGGCCCGCGACGATGCCGGCGCCGGTCATGATCTCCATGTGCCGGCGCACGATGCCGTGGAACTGCATCATGTCGGGATCGAACGGAACCAGCCCGAGATAGCAAGCCGCGCCGACGATCGCGCCGCCGACTGCGTAAGCCAGCACGCTCCGGATGAAGAACGCCTCGGTGATCAGCACGACGATCAGCGCGGGCAACAATGCAAAGCCTGAGATGAAGATAAAGCCGAAGCCGAGCACGACGTTAACAGCGCTCTGGTCGATCTGCCCGCCGAAATCGCTGATCTCGGGATACAGCACCGCGACGACCAAGATGATCCCTGCCACGAAGCAGGCCATCAGGAACGCGAAGGCGACGACGAACAGGCGGCCGATCAGGGCCATGAGATCATTCCATCATCGGAAAACAAGCTTAGCACTCGTCTCTCCTCGTCATGCCCGGGCTTGTCCCGGGCATCCACGTCTTCTCTCGTCGCAGCAGAAGTAAGACGTGGATGGCCGGGACAAGCCCGGCCATGACGACAATATGTGGGCACC
>DASVOL010000811.1:0-2088 GCA_036383375.1 Bradyrhizobium sp.
CAACAAGGCGGTCGGCGTCGAGCTCAGGCCGAAGAACTGACGGGTGCGGACGCGCGATGGCGGAGCCTGCGTTGTCGGGACCTGATGCCGGATGGGCGGTGCGCCTGCGCGGCGTCACCAAGACCTATGACAGCGGGGTGACGGCGCTCGGGCCGCTCGACCTCGATGTCGGCAGCGGCGAGTTCGTCTCACTGCTCGGCCCCTCCGGCTGCGGCAAATCCACCGCGTTGCGACTTATCGCAGGTCTTGCCGCCCCAAGCGCCGGCACGGTCGAGCTCTCGCATCATGGCGCCGAGCAGCGCGGCAGCCACAGAGTAGGCTTCGTGTTTCAGGAGCCGACGCTGATGCCGTGGGCCACTGTACGCGACAATGTCCGCCTGCCGCTCAAGCTCGCCCGTGCGGCGGAGACCGACGCCGATGCCCGCATCGAGGCGGCGCTCGAGCAGGTCGGGCTGGCGGAGTTCGCGGCCGCCTATCCGCGCGAACTCTCCGGCGGCATGAAGATGCGGGTGTCGCTGGCGCGCGCGCTGGTCACCGATCCCGACATCCTGCTGATGGATGAGCCGTTCGCCGCGCTCGACGAGATCACGCGCTTTCGCCTCAACAACGACTTGCTGTCGCTGTGGCGCAATTTGCACAAGACCGTCATCTTCGTGACGCACTCGGTGTTCGAGTCGGTCTATCTCTCGCAGCGCGTGATCGTGATGACGGCGCGCCCGGGCCGGATCGGCGCCGAGTTTCGCGTCACCTCGCCCGAGCCGCGCGGCGAGGAGTTCCGCACCTCGGCCGAATATGCCGCCTTCTGCCGCGAGGTCTCAGGCGCGCTGGCGCCGTCCTATGCAGGGCAGGCGGGCGCATGAAGTCTCCGCAGGACCTCGTCCGCTTTTTGCTGCCGCTCGCGGTGTTCGCCGCCGGCCTCGTGCTCTGGGAAGCCATCGTACGGGCCTATGGCATCCAGCCCTATGTGTTGCCGAGCCCGCTTCTGGTGCTGAAGACGCTGGTTGCGGACTGGCCGGTGCTGTCGCAATCGCTCGGCGTCACATTGCTGACCACGCTCGAAGGCTTCGTTGCCGCGGCGGTCGGCGGCGTCGTGCTGGCGCTTTTGTTCAACCAGTCGAAATGGCTGGAATATTCGCTGTTCCCTTACGCGGTGGTGCTGCAGGTCACACCGGTGATCGCGATCGCACCGCTGCTGCTGATCTATCTGCAGCAACAGACCGCGGTGATCGTCTGCGCCTGGATCGTGGCGTTCTTTCCGGTGCTGTCGAACACCACGCTCGGCCTCAATTCGGTCGATCGCAACCTCGCCGGATTGTTTCAACTTTATGGCGCCTCGCGACTGCAGACGCTGCTGTTGCTGAAGCTGCCCGCGGCGCTGCCCTATATCCTCGGCGGCCTGCGCATTGCCGGCGGGCTGTCGCTGATCGGCGCCGTGGTCGCGGAGATCGCGGCGGGCAGCGCAGGCGCCGGCTCGGGCCTTGCCTTCCGGATCGCTGAATCGGGCTACCGGCTGAATATTCCCCGCATGTTTGCAGCACTTCTGCTGCTATCGCTGGCCGGGATTGTCATCTATGGGGTGCTGGCGCTAGTTTCGCACCTTCTGTTGCGGCGTTGGCATGAAAGCGCGTTAGGAAAGGACAATTGATGGCCCCGATTTCTTCCGAAAAGATCGATCTGTTGGTTTATGGACCGATCCGGCCAATCCTCGAAAACGGCTTTTCCGACCAGTATGTGCTGCACCGGGCCGAGAGCCGCGGCGACCTCGAGCGGCTGACGCCCGACACCATGGCCAAGATCCGCGGCATCGCCGTCACCTATCACACGATGGCGACCGACAAGACCGCGATGGCGATGTTTCCCAAGCTCGAAATCGTCGGCAGCTTCGGCGTCGGCTACGACCACGTCGATTCCCATTACGCCCGGGATCACAATATCGTGGTCACCAACACGCCCGACGTGCTGACCGAGGAGGTCGCCGACGTCGCGATGGGGCTGCTGATCGCGACGCTGCGTGAATTCGTCAAGGCCGACCGCTATGTGCGCTCCGGCCTGTGGCAGACCCAGAATTATCCGCTCAGCGTCGGCTCG
>DASVOL010000812.1:0-9776 GCA_036383375.1 Bradyrhizobium sp.
AGCCTGGTGATCGACATCGCCGGCGACGCCTCGGTGCAGATGACGATCCAGGAGATGTCGACGGCGGTCCAGTTCGAGCTGCCGATCAAGATCTTCATCCTGAACAACCAGTACATGGGCATGGTGCGGCAGTGGCAGCAGCTGTTGCACGGCAACCGCCTGTCGCATTCGTACTCCGAGGCGCTGCCGGACTTCGTCAAGCTTGCCGAAGCCTATGGCTGCGTCGGCCTGCGGGCGGCCAAGCCGTCGGATCTCGACGGCGCGATCAAGGAGATGATCTCGATCAAGCGCCCGGTGCTGTTCGACTGCCGCGTCGCGGCGCTCGAGAACTGCTTCCCGATGATCCCGTCGGGCAAGGCGCACAACGAGATGCTGCTGCCGGAAGAAGCGACCGATGAGGCCACCGCGAAGGCCTTCGCCGGCGGCAAGGCGCTGGTGTGAGGTAAGGGTGGATCATGTTTGATCTCAGCGAGCTCGAGCGCGCGCACAGGATCGTCGGCACCGCGGTGCCGGCGACGCCGGCGTATGCCTGGCCGTTGCTGGCCGAGCGGCTCGGCACCGAGGTCGTGGTCAAGCATGAGAACCACACGCCGATCGGCGCCTTCAAGGTGCGCGGCGGCCTGGTCTATCTCGAGCGGCTGAAGCGCGAGCGGCCTGATGTGCCCGGCATCATCTCGGCGACGCGCGGCAATCACGGCCAGAGCCTGGCGTTTGCCGCGAGCCGCCACGGCGTGCCGGCTGTGATCTACGTGCCGCGCGGCAATTCGGTCGAGAAGAACCGCGCCATGCACGCGTTCGGTGCCGAGCTCGTCGAGCACGGCGAGGACTTTCAGGCCGCGCGCGAAGAGGCCGAGCGCCGTGCCCAGTTCGCGGGCCTGCACATGGTGCCGTCGTTCCATCCGGACCTGGTGCTGGGTGTCGCGACCTATGCGCTGGAACTGTTTCGATCGGCACCCGACCTCGACATTCTCTATGTGCCGATCGGGCAGGGCTCCGGCATTTCCGGCTGCATCATGGCGCGCGACCTGCTCGGCCTGAAGACCGAGATCGTCGGCGTGCAGTCGACCGAGGCGCCGTCCTACGCGCTGTCGTTCGCGGCCGGCAAGATCGTCACCACCGAGACCAGCAACACGCTTGCCGACGGCATGGCGACGCGGATTCCGGACGCCGATGCACTCGCTTTGATCCGCAAGGGCGCTTCGCGGATCGTGCAGGTCTCCGACGACGAAGTCGGGCAGGCGATCCGTGCCTACTGGACCGACACCCACAATCTCGCCGAGGGCGCAGGTGCCGCGGCGCTTGCGGCCGCGCTGCAGGAAAAGAGCAGGCTCGCCGGCAAGCGGGTCGGCCTGATCCTGAGCGGCGGCAATATCGATTTCGATCTGTTCCGGACCTGGATCGGGACGGATGCTGCGCCGGCTGCCCAGCGGGCGGTGGCGTGAAAAGAATGTAAGGGGACGACCATGAACCAGCCCGCATCCGCCTACTTCCTCGAAGAGCGTCACGATCCGAACGAGACGCACACGCTGTCCGTCCTCGTGCAGAACGAGCCCGGCGTGCTCGCGCGCGTGATCGGGCTGTTCTCCGGCCGCGGCTACAACATCGAGAGTCTCACGGTCTCGGAAACCGAGAGCCAGAAACACCTCTCGCGGATCACCATCGTCACCACGGGAACGCCGATGGTGATCCAGCAGATCAAGCATCAGCTCGACCGCATGATCCCGGTCTACCGCGTCGTCGACATGACGCTGACCGGCAGCTCGATCGAGCGCGAGCTCGCGATGGTCAAGGTGAGGGGTGGTGGCGATCACCGCGTCGAGGCGCTGCGGTTGGCGGATGCGTTCCGCGCCCGGGTGATCGATGCCACGACCGAGAGCTTCGTGTTCGAGATCACGGGCAACTCGTCCAAGATCAGTCAGTTCATCGACCTGATGCGCCCGTTGGGCCTGGTCGAGGTGTCACGAACCGGGGTGGCCGCGATCACGCGTGGGCCGGAAGGGATGTGAATCATGTTGGCGCGCGACTGGTACTACACGCAACGGCGGCAGGTCGGTCTCGATACCGCGGTTGCCTCGATCTATGACGTCAGCGAGGACAGCGACGTCCGCGCCCGTCAGGCGCTGACCATGCTCGGCGTCAAGCAGGGCTGGCGGATCGCCGATATCGGCTGCGGCAACGGCGTGCTGGCGACCGAGGCGGCGCTGATGGGCGCCGAGGTCGACGCCATCGACATCTCGCCGGCGATGATCGGGCTTGCCGAAATCTACGCGCGCGACCGCAAGGCGAAGATCCGGACCCAACCGGCCGGGCTGTTGTCCTTTGCCTACCAGCCGAACTCCTACGACCTCATCGTCAGCGAGTTCACGCTGCATCATCTGCCCGACTTCTGGAAGGCGGTGGCGCTGTCGCGGATCTTCAACGCGCTGAAGCCCGGTGCGAATTTCTATCTGCGAGATATGGTGTTCGTCAGCATGCCCGACGGCGTCGATCGCGATGTCGAGGGCTGGGCGGATTTCTCGATCAAGAACCACGATTTCGAGCGCGAAAGCGTGATGACCCATATGCGCGACGAGTACTCGACCTTCGGCTGGGTGATGGAGCGCATGCTGACCGAGACCGGTTTCACCCTGGTCGCCGCCGACTATCACGCGCCGCTGCACGGCACCTATCTGCTGCGCAAGCCGAAGCCGGACGAACAGATCTAGAGCTTGCATCGACAGAGCCAAACCGAACCAAAGAAGAAGAACAATGAAGCCGGCCGATGTTGGCATCGCCGTCATGGTCGCGGTGATCTGGGGACTTGCGTTCGTCGCAACCCGGTTCGCGCTCGATGAGCTGCCGCCCGAATTGATGACGGCGCTGCGCTTCGGCATCGCGGCCGTGCCGTGCCTGTTCCTGCGCAAGCCGCGTCAGGTGTCGTGGCCGCTGCTGATCGCAATCAGCCTGACCTTGTTCCTCGGCCAGTTCCTGGCACAGTCCATCGCCATCGCCCATGGCATCCCGGTCGGGCTGACCAGCGTGATCGTGCAGAGCCAGGCGCTGTTCACCATCGGCTTTGCCGCTGTCCTGTTCGCCGAATGGCCGTCGCGGTTGCAGACCGTCGGCATCGCCATCGCCGCGATCGGCCTGCTGATGATCTGCGGCACCGTCGGCTACGATTTCAGCGTCACCGCCTTTGCAATCCTGATGATCTCGCCGATCTCGTTCGCCATCGGAAACCTGCTGCTGCGGCCGGCGCAGGGCGCGCGCATGTTCGACCTGTTCGCATGGCTGTGCCTGTGCGCGGCGGTGCCGTTGTTCGGCCTGTCGCTGCTGACGCTGGGCGCGAAGCCGATATGGCAGGCGCTGTCGCATCTGTCACCGGCCGGCATCGTCTCGATGCTGTTTGTCGGCACCGTTTCCACCAGCATCGCCTATTGGCTGTGGGGCCGGCTGCTCAGGGATTATCCGGCGGCCCAGGTGGTGCCATTCGCGCTGCTGGTGCCGTTCGTCGGCTCCGCCGCTTCCAGCATCGTGTTCGGCGAGAGGTTCGGGCCGCTGCGGCTCGCCGGCATGCTCACGGTCATCGCCGGCATCGCCGTGATGCTGCTGTCGAAGCGGCCAAAAGCTCTGCCGAAAGTCGCGTGAGGGCACCCATGTCGCATTCGCTCATGTTCGCCTTTGTCGTGTTTGCCGTCGTGATGTTCTTCACACCGGGCCCCAACAACATCATGCTGCTGTCGTCGGGGCTGACCTACGGCTTCCGCCGCACGGTGCCCCACATCGCCGGCATCACGGTCGGCTTCGCCTTCATGGTCGGCGCGGTCGGCGTCGGGCTCGGGGCCGTCTTCATCGCCTATCCGGTGCTGCAGACGATCCTCAAATATGGCGGCGTCGCCTATCTGGTGTATTTGGCGGCTGTCATCGCCATGGCCGAGCCGCCCTCGGCGGACAAGGACGACAAGCCCGGCCGAGGCCCGATGACCTTCTGGGGCGCGGCCATGTTCCAGTGGATCAATGCCAAGGGCTGGGTGATGGTGATCGGCACCATCACGGCCTATGCCGCGATTGCCGCCTTCCCCTGGAACATCGCGATCCAGGTCGGCCTGAGCCTGCTCCTGGGAACGGTGTCCTGCATCGTCTGGGCGCTGTTCGGCACCGCCCTGCGGCCGGTCCTGACCTCGCCCCGGGCGATCCGCCTCTTCAATGTGGTGATGGCCGTCCTGCTGCTGGCCTCGCTCTACCCGGTCTTCATGGACGCATGATGCCGCACCGCGCCATGCGAGATGGGGGTTTCCCCTGAGGGGAAAAATGCTCTAGACAACGCCGGAAATTCGCGGGCGCCCGGCGGTTCTGACCTTCCGAAAGCCTGACTCATCGGCCGATTTTGGCCCCCTTCAAACGAGGAAAACACGATGCGAGTTTACTACGATCGCGATGCCGACCTGAACCTGATCAAGGGCAAGAAGGTCGCCATCGTCGGCTACGGCAGCCAGGGCCACGCCCACGCGCTGAACCTGAAGGATTCCGGCGTCAAGGACGTGGCGATCGCGCTGCGCAAGGGTTCGGCCTCGGCCAAGAAGGCCGAGAACGCCGGCTTCAAGGTGATGGAAGTCGCCGAAGCCGCCAAGTGGGCCGACCTCGTCATGATGCTCACCCCGGACGAGCTGCAGGGCGACATTTACCGCGAGCACCTGCACGACAACATGAAGAAGGGCGCGGCGCTCGTGTTCGCCCACGGCCTCAACGTGCACTTCAACCTGCTCGATCCGCGCGCCGACCTCGACGTGCTGATGATCGCGCCGAAGGGCCCCGGCCACACCGTGCGTTCGGAATATCAGCGCGGCGGCGGCGTGCCCTGCCTGATCGCGATCGCCAAGGATTCGTCGGGCAACGCCCATGACCTCGGCCTGTCCTACGCCTCGGCGATCGGCGGCGGCCGTGCCGGCATCATCGAGACCACCTTCAAGGAAGAGTGCGA
This sequence comes from Bradyrhizobium sp., assembly GCA_036383375.1. GTDB lineage: Bacteria > Pseudomonadota > Alphaproteobacteria > Rhizobiales > Xanthobacteraceae > Bradyrhizobium. The sequence goes on from DASVOL010000812.1 coordinate 4,961, forward strand.
GACCGACCTGTTCGGCGAGCAGGTGGTGCTCTGCGGCGGCCTGGTCGAGCTGATCAAGGGCGGCTACGAGACGCTGGTCGAGGCAGGCTACGCGCCGGAGATGGCCTATTTCGAGTGCCTGCACGAAGTGAAGCTGATCGTCGACCTGATCTATGAAGGCGGCATCGCCAACATGAACTACTCGATCTCCAACACCGCCGAATACGGCGAGTATGTCACCGGTCCGCGCATCGTCACGGCCGAGACCAAGGCGGAGATGAAGCGCGTACTCGCCGACATCCAGGGCGGCAAGTTCGCCCGCGACTGGATGCTGGAGAACAAGGTCAACCAGACTTCGTTCAAGGCGACCCGCGCCAAGCTCGCCCAGCATCCGATCGAGGAAGTCGGCGCCAAGCTGCGCGACATGATGCCCTGGATCAAGAAGGGCGCGCTGGTCGACAAGAGCAAGAACTAAGCTCGGACCTGTAGGGTGGGTTAGGCGAAGCCGTAACCCACCATCTACATGGCGGGAAAAGTGGTGGGTTACGGCTTCCGGCTAACCCACCCTACGCATCGAATCAAAAAGGGTGGGCGCGTTGCCCACCCTTTTTCTTTGTCACGACAAAATCCGCGGCCGCTAACCGGCCGCCATCGGCTGCTTCTCGATCCTGTTGTGCAGTTGCCAGAACCGCACGGTGCGCTGTGCGGTTTCCAGCGACAGCCGCCGGTAATCGCGGTGCGCGATCTCGAGCGTCGCATGGTCGATCTGGTGCGGCAGCGGCCGCTTACGCAGGATGGTCTCGACCGTCGGCCAGTTGAGCCGCGCCGAGCGGCACGGGATCAGCAGCAGGTCGGAGCGCAGCCCGAGCATCAGGCGCTCGATCATCGCGATCGGCATGTCGTTGAGCACGGCGAGCGAAACCGTGACCTCGTCGAACTTGCCGTCCTCGGCGAATTTGTAGACCGCCGCATCGTCGAGCTCGTTCAGCTGCTTCATCAGCTTGACCAGCTCTTCGGCGATGCCGTAGTTGCGGCGCGGAGCGGCGGCCTCTTCCTGCGCGATGTCGTTCAGCACCTGGCTGATCTCCTCGCGTGCCCTGGGCGATGCGAGCGCGAGCAGGCGGGCCCGCACCGTCTCCTTGGCGCGCTGCAGCAGGTCGCGCAGCAGCTTGGCCGGAATATCGATGCGCAGCCCGAGGATTTCGACCAGCTCGTCGTCGCCTTCGGCGCGGGCGACGATCGAGGAATAGCCGTTGTCGGAGAACTGCGCGCCGGCGTTCTTGGCAAGACGCCGGATCACCTTGTCCTCGCCGCGATCGATGATCACGTCGGTGACGGAAGCGGGCAGGTTCTCCCGCGCCGAGATCGCGAACAGATGGTCCTGGCCCTTGCTGGCGGCGATCTCGCGCAGTGCGTCGTTTGAGAGGCGGCTGGAGTGGGTCAGCACGTCGCCGGCGACGCCGATGTCGTCGTCCCAGGCGAGGTGCTGAATCACCTCAAACGGCGCATAGTCGAGCGGCGCGAGCCGCTTGCTGAGCTCGGCCCGCGCACGCGTCTCGACGCGCGCGACGAGCAGGCAGAGCACGTCGTCGAACACCTTGACCTGTTCATCGTTGAGGCGGTCGCCGTCGTTCAGGAAAAGATCGGTGACCTGCCGCAGCGTCTGCACGCGCTTGGCTGACGTCCCGTCCCGGACCGCATCCTCGAGTTCGGCAATAATCGATTGTGACGCCTGTTGCGCCATCGATGGGCAACCTTGTTTTTGTTGAATGACACCTGTCCGTGCACCATGCAGGGCGCCGTCTTACACCTGCGTTAAGGTGGAACCCGGTGCAAATACGGTGTGGGTCGCATCCTTAACGGTCCGCGACCGGACATGATTAAATTCGCGGTTCGGGCGGGCAGCACTTGGCCACCGCACTTTAAGAGATTGTTTACGACGATGGGCGCCGCGTGACGGCGAAGATGTCGATCGCGGCCGCGCGCCCGCGCAACTGCGTCGAGCCGAGCGGCTCGATGAAAAAACCCGAGTCCGGCGGCAGCAGGCGACGCAGTTCGCCCGAGATCAACAGCGGCCGGCCGGCCTCCTTGCAATGTGCCTGCAGCCGCGCCGTAACGTTCACCGTATCGCCGAAATAGGCGATCTGCCGCCGCGAGTCGCCGCATTCGCCGATCACGACAGGGCCCGCATGCATGCCGGCGCGAAACGCCGGCACCACGCCGAACTCCTTGCGATAATGGTCGGCCCGCTTGGCGAGTCGGTCCTCGATCGCGAACACGCAGTCGAGGTAGCGCCGCGACGGCTGACCCGTGTCGGCCGGCCAGGTCACGATGACCTCGTCGCCGACATAGGCGTGAACCTCGCCGCCATGCGCCACGATCGGCTCGTCGATGTCGAAGAAGAAGCGCGTCAGGAGCTCCTGCACGCGCAGCTCGCCCATCGCCTCCGCCAGGGTCGTCGAGCCGACCAGGTCGAGGAACAGCAGCACGCGTTCCTCACGCACCGGCTGGCGGTAGCGTCCAAGCACGATGCTGAGCAGCGTATGGCCGCCGATCATCCGGACCAGCTCATAGATCGTCGTGACCGGGATCGACATTACCAGGCCGACCCCGATGATCTTCAGGAAGGTGTCGCGAATCCACTTGGCTCCGAGCCCATGCGCGTTCAGCGATATCTCGAGCACGGTCGCGGCGATCGCAACGACGATGGCCAGGATCACGGAGCGGACGACCAGTTCGACAACCAGCGGCTGCCGCCGCAGCCAACCGCCGCGGGCGACGAGGTAGAGATGCGTGGCCCAGACGATCAGGGTGATGACCGCGCCTTCGAAGGCGCTGCGCAGATAGTTGGCGACGGAGGCTTCGTTGGCCTCATCGAAGGCATAGCGAAACAGCCCGCCGACGAGCAGGCCGAACACGGCCAGAACGATCACAGGCGTCACTACGCGCCGCATGGTGTCTCCATGCCCATGAGATATCCTGCGCGGATCGGGAAGGCTAGCCGCAGCGTGGCGCGACCAGCGGGTGAACCGGATACGCCGCAACAGCACTCATGTATGGTTCGGCGGCAGGCATCGGCCGGAAGGGGAAGGCGCATGAAAACGGCTCTCGTGGTGAGCATGTTCAGGCCGAGGCCGCTGATCGCGGCCGTGTTCGTCACCGCGCTCGCATCCGTAGCGCATGCCGGCGACCAGGGCGATCCCGAGCCGTCCTGCGACGGCAGCACCTACCAGATGGTCGAGTGCCTCAAGGCCAAGACCGCGCAATGGGACAAGCGGATGAACGTTGCCTATCAGCAGGCACTGAAGGATGCCGCCGGCGACAAGCAGCGCGACCAGCTGCGCAGCGCGCAGCGATTATGGATTCAGTACCGTGACGCGAACTGCCTGTATTACGACCTCGGCGAGGGCACCATCGCCCGGCTCGATGCCGGCGAATGCATGCGCAGCATGACGGAAGCCCGCGCCAAGGAACTGGAAAATCTCGGCCATCAGTGAGCCATCTTCCGGAGTCAGGACCTGGGTCATGACTGACGGAAAGAGCCAGCACGAATTGACCCAGCTTGCCGAGGAGGCGCTGCGCGCCCAGCCCGGCTGCGAGACCGCCCGCGTGCCGGCGGTCGCCGCGCTGCCCGATGCACAGATCGGCCGCAACTGGGAGATTCCGAACGTCGTGCTCGGCGACAGCCTGATCAGCGACGTCGATCGCGCGGTGCTGTCGGTGCATCGCCGGCTCGGCCGCAAGTTTCACCTGGTGTGAGGCGGCCCGATTTCAGCTCGCCTGCGCCTGACGCGGTACGGGCCGCGCGGCCATGCTGATCATCCTGAGCGCGAACACGGTGGCGAGCGGCGCCAGGAACAGCGCGTAGAGCGGCATCTCGGGAATCCGCTTGCCGAACGAGACCATGAACTGCAGCAGCAGATAATAGCCGCCGATCAGATGCAGCCTGCGCCAGGCGCACTGGCCCAGCAGCGCTGCCGTGCGATCGAACGAGGTCGCGGTCAGCGCGATGATGACGAGATAGCCGATACCGCCGAAGATGTAGGAGACGATAGAGGTGGCAGCGGCGAAGCCGGCCGCATCGAGCATTGCGAAGGCTGATATCGCGACCGCGTGGATGGCGTGCGAGGCGGCGAAGGTGACGCCGAGATAGCGACGGTTGCGGCGCTGCCAGTGCGTCCAGGCATTCGGCCGGAGCCGCGCCAGCGCGGCGGCGGAGAAGGCGAGGCAGAACAACAGCAGCGAGGTCCGCGCCGTGAAGCGGATCACCATCCGTACGCCCTCGACCTCGAACTGCCGCATCGCGGCGATCCAGAGCGAAAGCCCGATCAGGGTCAGTGTGAGCAGGCCGAACAGCCGCCAGCCCTCGAACCAGTTTCGACGCGTCGCCATATTCTGCCTCCCAGCGTTGATGTAATCGCCAGTTACATTTCGCGGCGGGATGCGGTCAATCCGTGTAATCACTGCTTACATTCACAAGCGGGTGATGCTAGAGCATGATCCGGAAAAGTGCGAAGCGGTTTTCCGAGAAGATCATGCTCAATCAAAGAGCCAGAGCGTCATGCGCCGCCCCGCCAAAGCCCCGCCCGCCAAAGGCCCGCCCGCCGGCCGCCGGTCCGCCAAGCCGCGTCCGGCCGTCGCGGGGCGGGCGCCGGCGGCCAAGCCGTATCATCATGGCGACCTCCGCCGGGTCCTGATCGAGGCCGCCATGCAACTGGTCGGCGAGGGCGGGCCGGAGGCGGTCAGTGTCCGGGAGGCCGCCCGCCGCGCCGGGGTCTCGCCCGCTGCGCCGTTCCGGCATTTCCCGAGCCGGGATGCCTTGATGAATGCGGTGGCC
>DASVOL010000813.1:0-12009 GCA_036383375.1 Bradyrhizobium sp.
CTATATCGAGGAGATGCATGGCATCGCCGAGGGCGCCGGCGTTCCGTTCGAGGATATCGTGCTGCTCAACGCCCGCACCGAGATCCTCAAGCTCGCCGAGCCGTCGGTTCGGGCGCGGCTGAAGACACCGGACGAGCCCGACGGCTGCACCGGCGTCGTCGTGTTGCCGCAGGCGACCGCGTCGGGGCGGCTGATCCACGCCCAGAACTGGGACTGGAAGCGGGAATGCGCCGAGACGGCCGTCGTGCTGAAGGTGCGCCGCGACGACGGTCCCGATCTGATGACCTTCACCGAGGCGGGCGCGCTCGGCCGCTGCGGCTTCAACGCGGCCGGTATCGCCATCACCGCGAACTATCTGCAGTGCGACCGCGACTATCGTCAGATCGGCGCGCCGCTGGCGCTGATCCGGCGCAAGGTGCTGGAGAGCGATCACGTCGCGCTGTCGATGCGCACGGTCTATTGCACCAAGAAATCCGCCGCCAACAACATGATCGTGAGCCACCGCGACGGTGTTGCGATCGACTTCGAATGCGCGCCGGACGAGACCTTCCAGGTGCATCCCGATCGCGGGCTCTTGGTGCACGCCAATCACTTCGTCAGCCCGGTTGCGCTCGGCAAGCTCAAGGACACCGGCATCGCCAGCACGCCCGATAGCCTCTATCGCGACATCCGGGTCCGCGATCTGTTGCAGCCGCATCTCGGGGCCATCAGCTTCGAGACCGTGAAGTCGGCTCTGTTCGACGATTTCGCCTATCCGTGGTCGGTGTGCCGGCCGCCGCGCCGCAATCTCGGCAACAATCTCAGCGCCACCGTCGCGATGATCCTGATGGAGCCGGCGAGCGGGTTGATGGAAGTCGCGCCGCTGCCGGCGCTGAACCGGCAGTTCACGTCCTATCGGCTCGAGGTCACGGCCAGCCCGCGCAATGAGGCCGCGCCATCGGCGACCGCGAGGGCGTCCTGATGGCCCTGTGTCGGCCATCGCGTGCGATGATGGTCGGCCTGCTGGCACTGTCGGCGATGCTGACCGTGGCGCCGCTGCGCGCGGATGCCGAGACGCTGCTGCGAACGCGGCTCAACGCCGACATCCGCTCCACCGATCCCGGCACCAACCGCGACGCCAACACCGACGGCGTGATGGCGCATATCGTCGAGGGCCTGGTCGCGTTCCGCGACGATACCTCGATCGGACCGATGCTGGCGGACAGCTGGACCGTCTCGAACGACGGCAAGACCTACACCTTCCACCTCCGGCAAGGCGTCAAGTTCCACAACGGCGCCGGCATGATCGCGGATGACGTCATCTGGTCGCTGAAGCGCTGGCTCGATCCCACCACGCAGTGGCGCTGCCTGTCCGAGTTCAGCGCAACGGGTATCGCCCAGATCCAGAAGATCGAGGCGCCTGACGCGCAGACGGTCGCGATCACGCTGGACCGGCCGACGGCGATGTTCCTGTCGACATTGGCACGGCCCGATTGCGGGCAGACCGCCATCATCCACCGCGACTCGGTCGGGCCCGACGGCAAGTGGATCGCGCCGGTCGGGACCGGACCATTCAAGCTCGGCGAATGGAAACACGGCCAGTACGTCGATCTGGTGCGCTTCGACGGCTACGCCCCGCGCAGCGAGCCGCGCACCGGCTATACTGGCGCCAAGATCGCACAAGTCGACCGCATCAGGTTCAACATCGTTCCGGACGGCTCGGCGGCCAAGGCGGGCCTGTTGTCCGGCTCGCTCGATGCGATCAGCAATCTTGCGATCCCCGATGTCGAGGACCTCAAGACGCGGCCGGATGTGCAGCTCAGCATCACGCCCGCGCTCGGTCTCACCGGCATCCTGTTCCAGACCCGCGATCCCTTGCTCAAGGACGTGCGGATCCGGCGGGCGATCGCGCTCAGCCTCGACACCCCGCAGATCATCGACGCCGTCATGGAGGGCATCGCGCGGCCGAACAATTCGGCGCTGCCGATCGGAAGTCCGTTCTATGGCGAGGTGGAGACCCACGGCTACACGCAGGATATCGCGGAGGCCAAGAAGCTGCTCGCGCAGGCCGGCTATCACGGCCAGCCGATCAAGATGATCGCCAACAAGCGCTACAGCTACGTGTTCGATTCCGCCGTGCTGGTGCAGGCGATGGCGCAGGCCGCGGGCATCAATATCGAGATCGAGGTGCTGGACTGGGCTGCCCAGCTCGATCGCTATAACCGCGGCGACTACCAGTCGATGGCCTTCGTCTACTCGCCGCGTCTCGACCCGTCGCTCTCTTTCGAGATGCTGATGGGACCCAAAGCGACGCAGCCGCGCAAGGTCTGGGACGATCCGGAGGCGCAGCGGTTGCTGCAGGAGTCGATGATGATCGACGACAAGGCGAAGCGCCAGCTTCTGTTCGACGAGCTGCACCGCCGCTTCATCGACGATATGCCGATGATCGTCCTGTTCAACGGCGCCGAGATCGCCGCACTGCGCAACAACGTCAAGGGATTTGCCGGCTGGCTGTTCGGACAACCGCGCTTCTGGGGCGTGAGCCTGCAGTAGGGGAGGGATCGCGGTGATGCTGGGCTATCTCGCACGACGGCTGGCCATGACGATCCCGACGCTGCTGCTGGTGGCGGTCGCGGTGTTCACCTTGGTGCGCCTGATCCCGGGCGATCCGGTGCAGGTGATGCTCGGCGACAACGCCGATCCCGCGCAAGCCGCGCAACTGCGCGCGCAGCTCGGGCTCGACCAGCCGGTGCCGCTGCAATTCCTGTACTGGCTCGGCAAGCTTGCGACCGGCGACCTCGGCCATTCCATCACCAACAATCTTCCGGTGCTGCCGTTGATCCTGGAGCGCTTCCAGGTCTCGGCCAGCATCGTGCTGGTGGCGGTCGGCCTTGCCGCCTGCATCGCGGTCGTGGCGGGCCTGATCGCTGCCTGGAAACAGAACAGCGCGCTCGATCTGGCGATCGTCGGCGGGGCTACGCTCCTGCTGTCGATCCCGAGCTTCTGGCTCGGCCTGCTGCTGCTCTTGCTGTTCGGGTTGAAGCTGAAATGGCTGCCGGTGATCGGTTACGTGCCGTTTTCGGAGAATGTCTGGCAGGCCACGCTGTTCATGGTGCTGCCGATCGTGACGCTGACCGCGGTCGAGATCGGCGTGCTGACGCGGATGGCGCGGGCCGCCTCGATCGAGGTGCTGCGGCTCGAATATGTCACGCATGCGCGCGCCAAGGGCGTCCCGGAATGGCTGGTGCTCGGCCGCCACGTGCTGCCCAACGCTTTTGCACCGACCTGGACGCTGATTGGCCTCGTGCTCGGCCATCTGCTCGGCGGCATCGCCGTGATCGAAACCGTGTTCACCCTGCCGGGGCTCGGACGGTTGCTGGTCGACTCGATCTTCGCGCGCGACTACCCGGTGGTGCAGGGCTGCCTGCTGTTCACCGCGGTGATCTATGTCGTCGTCAATCTGATCGTCGATCTCTGCTATCCGCTGTTCGACCCAAGGGTGGCCGTGGCATGAAAAGGGTGGCTGTTGCATGAAATGGCGCATCAACACCGTGATCGGCGGCGCGCTGATCGCCCTGCTGCTCGGCACCGCCGTAACAGCCGCATTGTGGACGCCGTTCGATCCGCTGCGGATCAACCTGAAGGCGCGGTTGCAGGCGCCGTCCGCGCTGCACTGGTTCGGCACCGATGAATTCGGCCGCGACGTGTTGAGCCGGCTGATGGCGGGAGCCGCCGCCAGCGTGGTGGTGGCGCTCGCCACCGTCCTGATTGCCGTCAGCATCGGCGTGCTGGTCGGCGGCGTCGCCGGCTATCTGCGCGGCTGGACCGATCGCATCATCATGGCCGTCAACGACGCGCTGCTGGCGTTTCCCGGCATCCTGCTGGCGCTGGCGGTGATGATCGTGGTCGGCGCCAACAAGACCGGCCTCGTGCTGGCGCTGGGGCTCGCCTACATCCCCTCGGTCGCGCGTGTGGTTCGCGGCACCGTGCTGTCGATCCGCGAGAAGGAGTATATCGAGGCCTCGCGGGTGATCGGCAACTCCGAACTGTATTCGATGCTCCGCCACGTGCTGCCCAATGCGATCGCGCCGGTGGCGGTGCTCGCGACCAGCATGTTCGGCTGGGTGCTGCTGGCCGAGAGCGCGCTGAGCTTCCTCGGCCTCGGTGTGCCGCCGCCGGCGCCGACCTGGGGCAACATGCTGGCGGCGAGCCGTCCGTATATGGAGACCGCGGCCTGGCTCAGCATCGCACCGGGACTGTGCATCGCGCTGACGCTGCTCGGCATCAATCTGCTCGGCGATTCCCTGCGCGATCGCCTCGATCCCAGGATGGCGCACGGATGACCGCGCCGCTGCTTGCCGTCGATCATCTGCGCATCGAGGCCGCCAGGACCGGCGCCGTCGTCGTCGACGATGTGTCGTTCGCGATCGAGCGTGGCGAATTCCTCGCCGTGGTCGGTGAGTCCGGCAGCGGCAAGACTGCCGCGGCGCGCGCCATTCTCGGCCTGCTGCCGCCGGGCCTGCGGCGGGTCGGCGGCGCGATCCGGCTCGACGGCGAGGACCTCGCTGATATCGCGCCACGGCGGATGCGCGCGCTGCGCGGCCGCTCGGTCGGCATGGTGTTCCAGGAGCCGATGGTCTCGCTCAATCCGGCGATCAGCGTCGGCGCGCAGATGGCCGAGGGCCTTGCCCTGCACGAAAGGCTGACGCGGACCGAGATCAGGCAGCGTTGCCTCGATATGCTGGCGCGGGTGCAGATCCGCGATCCCGCGCGAACCTTCGACGCCTATCCGCATGAATTCTCCGGCGGCATGCGCCAGCGCATCATGCTGGCCTCGGTGATGCTGTTGAAGCCGAAGCTGCTGCTCGCCGACGAGCCGACCACCGCGCTCGACACGCTGAGCCAGCGCGAGGTGCTCGACCTGATGGTCGAATTGGCGCGCGATCACGGCACCGCCGTGATGCTGATTACCCACAATCTCGGCCTGGTGTCGCGCTATGCGCAGCGCTCGGTCGTGCTGCGCCAGGGCAAGCTGGTGGAGACCGGTAGCGTCCGGCAAATCCTCTCTGCGCCGCGCGAGGCCTACACAAGGCAACTCGTCGATGCGCTGCCGCGGCGGAGTGCTGCGAGCGGACGCCGCGTGGCCGGCGACCCGCTGATCAGCGTGCGTGGCTTGAAGGTCGCGTTCGGCGGGCGGCAACGCCTGTTCCGCAGGGATACCGATGTTGCGGCGGTCAATGGTGTCGACCTCGAAATCAGCGCGGGAGAGACCGTCGCCGTGGTCGGCGGCAGCGGCTCGGGCAAGACCACGCTCGGCCGCGCCATGCTGCGGCTGATCCCGGCGGCCGCAGGCGAGATCCGCTTTCAGGGCAGGGACGTGATCGCGACACGCGACCGCGCGTTTCGCCTGGCCTCGCAGCTCGTGTTCCAGGATCCCTATTCGTCGCTCGACCCGCGCATGCGGGTCGGCGAGATTGTCGCCGAGCCGCTGCGGCATGTTCCGGAGCTGTCGTCGAGCGAGCGCGATCGCCGCGTTGCCGGCATGCTCGATGAGGTCGGACTTGGCGGCTTCGCCCAGCGCTGGCCGCATGAGCTCTCCGGCGGGCAGCGCCAGCGCATCGCCATCGCGCGCGCGATCGTGCGACATCCGTCCTTCGTGGTTGCTGACGAGCCGGTTTCCGCGCTCGACATGACGATCCAGGCCCAGGTCCTGAAGCTGTTCGAACGGTTGCAGGCGCAATACGGCTTCGCCTGCCTGTTCATCAGCCACGACCTTGCGGCGGTCGAGCAGGTCGCTGACCGCGTGGTGGTGATGCAGGGCGGCCGTATCGTCGAGCAAGGTTCGCGCGACGACGTGTTCGATCGACCGCAGCACGAATACACCAGAGCGCTGCTCGCTGCGACGCCGGTGCTGGATCTTGCCGGGCAAGCCGCCGCGCGTGTATCGGGCTGACGAAAAGTCAAGGCTGATGCGGCTATAGTGTGCGGGCGCGCAGCCTGCTACACTTGCTCGCTCCGATAGAAGCAACATGCGCCGCACCCAGACGGCGCAAATCGGGGGGAACTCCAATGCGAAATCCACGAACGGGCGCGCGATGGATGGTCGCGGCCATTGTCGCGATCGGCGTCACGGCGTCAGCGCCCGGCTACGCCGCGTCGGTTGCGCCGGTCGCCGCCGAGAACGGCATGGTGGTATCAGCGCAGCATCTCGCAACGCAGGTCGGCATCGAGGTGTTGAAGCGTGGCGGCAACGCGGTCGACGCCGCGGTCGCAGTCGGTTACGCGCTGGCGGTCGCCTATCCCGCCGCCGGCAATCTCGGTGGCGGCGGCTTCATGACTATTCAGCTTGCCGACGGCCGCAAGACCTTCCTGGATTTCCGCGAGACCGCGCCGAAGGGCGCCACCGCCAACATGTATCTCGACAAGGACGGCAACGTCATTCCCGGCCTGTCGACCAAGGGGCATCTTGCGGTCGGCGTGCCCGGCTCGGTGGCCGGCATGGAATATGCGCGCGAGAAATACGGCACGATGAAGCGTGCCGACGTCATCGCGCCGGCGCTGCAGCTCGCCGAGGACGGCTTCGTGTTGGACCAGGGCGACGTCAGCATGCTGGAGACCTCGACCAAGGATTTCCAGGGCGATCCGGCCTCGGGCGCGATCTTCCTCAACAACGGCAAGCCGTTCCAGGTCGGCGAACGGCTGACCCAGCACGAGCTCGCCGAGACGCTGCGCGAGATCAGCAAGCGCGGCACCGACGGCTTCTATAAGGGCTGGGTGGGGGCGGCGATCGTCGCCTCGAGTCAGGCCGGCAAGGGCCTGCTCACGCAGGAGGATCTCGACAACTACAAGGTTCGTGAGCTCGCGCCCGTCGAATGCGACTATCGCGGCTATCACGTGGTCTCGGCGCCGCCGCCCAGCTCGGGTGGCGTCGTGATCTGCGAAATCCTCAACATCCTCGAGGGCTATCCGCTGAAGGAGCTCGGCTACCATTCGGCGCAGGCGGTGCACTACCAGATCGAGGCGATGCGCCACGCTTATGTCGATCGCAACAGCTATCTCGGCGACCCCGACTTCGTGAAGAATCCGCTCGAGCGTTTGCTCGACAAGAATTATGCCGCGAAGATCCGCGCCGTGATCGACCCGGCCAAGGCCGGCGTCTCCAAGGACATCAAGCCTGGCGTTCCGCCGCACGAGGGCAGCAACACCACGCACTATTCGATCGCCGACAAGGACGGCAACGCGGTGTCGGTCACCTACACGCTCAACGACTGGTTCGGTGCCAAGGTGACCGCGGCCAAGACCGGGGTGCTGCTGAACGACGAGATGGACGACTTCACCGCCAAGGTCGGCGTGCCGAACCTCTACGGCCTGGTGCAGGGGGAGGCCAATTCCATTGTCCCAGGCAAGCGTCCGCTGTCCTCGATGAGCCCGACCATCGTCACCAGGGACGGCAAGCCGGTCATGGTGGTGGGGACTCCGGGCGGCAGCCGCATCATCACCGCCGTGCTGCTGACGATGATCAACGCCATCGACTACGGCATGAACGCACAGGAGGCCGTGGACATGCCGCGCTTCCACCAGCAATGGCTTCCGGATCTGACCAACCTCGAGGACTTCACGCTCTCGCCGGACACGCGGAAGATTTTGGAAGGCATGGGCCAAAAGTTCGGGCCGCCGCAGCCGGCCAATCACCTCGCGGTCATCATCATCGGTGCGCCGTCGCTGGGCGGCAAGCCGGTCGGCAATAACCGCTTCTACGGCGCGAACGATCCGCGCCGCAATTCGGGGCTTGCCGGCGGCTATTGATTGCCGTGGTGATGGCGTGGTGGCGGCCGGGCGAGGGCGCGGCGCCTGCGAGATTGATCTCGCGTTAGGCGACGGCCGTCGACCTGCCGTCGTCGTGCCCGCTCGTCAGCAGCAGGCGGCGGCGGATCGCATCCTCGATCAGGGCCAGCGATTGCCTGGCTTCACGGGCCTCGGCTTCGGCGGCCTGGGCGCGGAATTCGGCCGCGTCGAGCTGCTCCTGCTGGGACTCGATGCGCCGTCGGGCCTCCTCGAGCGCCCGGGACGCGTCCCTTAGCTTGCGCTCGGTGGCGGCGATGATTTCGAGCTGCGCCTGTTCGGCCGCCTCGGCGCGCGCTTCGCCGGCGCGGGCCCGGTCCTCGATGCTGCGGAACAGGTCCGCCGCCTGATAGACCAGGTCCAAGGCTTCGGTGCCCATCGCCGATGCGGGAGGTCTCGGAAATCCGAGGACATTCGGGTCGGCCGCAAAAGGCCGTCTAAATCCGCGCAGTGCCATGCAAACCAGCCCTCGCGAGTCGCGTGTATGACGACAACTTGCGGTAGTTATGGTTAATAAACCATTAATCCCGCCAGCGCGCTGGCACTGTCCACCGGTTTCTGACGACGCGGCGCCTGGAACGGCAGCCGGGTAGTGAAATCGCTTGGACCGGCCTGCGCTTTTCTTTCGCAACCGGCTCGCCGCGCAAGCACGGCGATTGGAGATCGGCGTGCCGTCTGCCGCGCGCCGGCGAATCGGAGGACGCAGGGCTCGAGGTCGATGCGGTCCCCCAGAACGTCCGAACAGCGGGGAGGGCCTGATTTGGCCGTGCGCCGGTGCCGGGCTCTATGGCATAAGTTTGACGCCTGGCGCGCTTTAATTCTCCCGTGTTGAATTGCAGGTCCATGGTGCGACCGATATACCGGACCGCCTAAGTGGCACGCAGCGCACTCAGAACGAGCGACGTATTCGCCACGGAAAATCTGGTCGATGAAATTTCTGTTGCGGTTCTTCGGGTTCCTGTTCACCGCAGGAACCATCCTGTTCCTGGCTGGTCTCGCCGCGGTCGCAGGGCTGTTCTGGCATTTTTCCAAGGATCTGCCCGACTATTCGCAGCTCCAGAATTACGAGCCGCCGGTGATGACCCGCGTGCACGCGGCTGACGGATCGCTGCTGGGCGAATTCGCCAAGGAGCGCCGGCTCTATCTGCCGATCCAGGCCGTGCCGAAGCTCGTGATCAACGCGTTCCTCGCGGCCGAGGACAAGAATTTCTACGAGCACGGCGGCATCGACTATACCGGCATGGCGCGCGCCGGCGTCTCCTACATCCAGAATTTCGGCTCCAACCGCCGTCCGCAGGGTGCTTCCACGATCACCCAGCAGGTCGCCAAGAACTTCCTTCTGACCAACGAGGTGTCGTTCACCCGCAAGATCAAGGAAGCCCTGCTGGCGATGCGAATCGAGCGGGCCTATTCCAAGGACAAGATCCTCGAGCTCTATCTCAACGAGATCTACCTCGGCCTCGGCGCCTACGGCATCGCGGCGGCCTCGCTGGTCTATTTCGACAAGTCCGTCAATGAACTGACGGTCTCGGAAGCGGCCTATCTGGCGGCGCTGCCGAAGATGCCGGCCAGCCTGCATCCGGTGCGCAACCGTGCGCGCGCCATCGAGCGGCGCAACTACGTGATCGACCGCCTGCAGGAGAACGGCTGGATCACCGCTGCCGACGCCGACAAGGCGCGCAAGGATCCGCTGACCGTCACCAACCGCAGCAACGGCGCGCACACCTTCGCCGGCGAATATTTCTCCGAAGAAGTCCGCCGCGACATCTTCGAGCGCTATGGCGAGAAGAAGCTCTACGAGGGCGGCCTGTCGGTGCGCACCACGCTCGACCCCAAGGTCCAGGTGATGGCCCGCAAGGCCATGGTGGCGGGGCTCGTGAACTATGACGAGCAGCAGGGCTATCGCGGCGCGATCCAGAAGCTCGACCTCACCAGCGACTGGGGCGTCCCGCTCGCCGAGATCAAGTCGCTCTCGGACATCTCGCCGTGGCGAATGGCGGTGGTGCTGGAGAGCAACGACCAGTCGGCGCGGATCGGCTTCCAGCCCGGCCGCGAGCTCGGCGGCGCCGTCAGCAAGCAGCGCGAGACCGGCATCATCACGATGGACGGCGTGCGCTGGGCCAGGTCCAAGGGCAAGACGCCGACCGCGGTCTCCCAGGTGCTGCAGCCGGGCGACGTGATCTACGCCGATCCGCTGTTCAAGGACGGCAAGGCCGTCGAAGGCCAGTACCGGCTGCGCCAGATTCCCGAACTGTCGGGCGCGATGGTGGCGATGGATCCGCACACCGGCCGCGTGCTCGCGATGGTCGGCGGCTTCTCGTTCGACCAGAGCCAGTTCAACCGCGCGACGCAGGCCTATCGGCAGCCCGGCTCGACCTTCAAGCCGATCGTCTATTCGACGGCGCTCGACAATGGCTACACCGGCTCGACCGTGATGATCGACGGGCCGATCGAGATCGACCAGGGGCAGGGCAATATCTGGCGGCCGGAGAACTTCTCCACCGGCAAGTATCAGGGCCAGGTCACGCTGCGCAACGCGCTCCGCCTGTCGCTCAACACCGTGACGGTGCGGCTGGCGCAGGAAATCGGCATGCCCGTGATCGGTGAGTATGCCAAGCGCTTCGGCGTCTATGACGAGCTGCCGAACTATCTCGCTTATGCGCTCGGCGCCGGCGAGACCACGGTGATGCGGATGGCCACGGCCTATTCGATGATCGCCAATGGCGGCGTCCGCGTGAAGCCGACCCTGATCGACCGCATCCAGGACCGCTACGGCCACACCATCTTCAGGCACGACCAGCGCGAATGCCGCGGCTGCGACGCGCCGGAAGGCTGGAAGAACCAGCCCGAGCCACAGCTCGTCGACCGCCGCGAGCGGGTGCTCGACGCGATGACCGCCTACCAGATCACCTCGCTGATGGAGGGCGTGATCCAGGCCGGCACCGGCACCGCGCTGAAGGAGGTCGGCAAGCCGCTCGCCGGCAAGACCGGTACCTCGAACGAGGCCAAGGACCTCTGGTTCGTCGGCTTCTCGCCGGATCTCGTGGTCGGTCTCTATGTCGGCTACGACAAGCCGCGCTCGCTCGGCCGCAACGCGCAGGCCGGCCACACCGCCGCGCCGATCGCGCGTGACTTCCTGAAGCTCGCGCTGGCCGACAAGCCCGCCACCCCATTCAAGCAGCCGGTCGGCATCCGCCTGGTGCTGGTCGATGCCAAGACCGGCCTGCGCGCCTCGTCCGGTCAGAACCGGGGCGTGGTGCTCGAAGCCTTCAAGCCGGGCCAGGCGCCGCCATACTATGATCCGACGCTGGTCGCCGGTACCGACGTGATCGACGGGACCCAGCCACAGGCGATCCCACCGGACGCGGGCCGTGCGGTCATGCAGTCCAGTCCAAGCGGGCTGTACTGAGGCCGCGGTGGCAGGGCGTTCAACCGGACGCGGCTCTCGACCTACCGTTTGAACGATGCATGCGACAGCATGACACGCCAGATGGGATGCGTCGCGCCGCATTTTAGTGAGTTTGCCAAGGGATCGTTTTGAGCGACTCAATAAGACCTTGCGCTGGCAAATCAGGGCGTGCGCATGGCAGTCGTATCTGGCGTCATCACCGTGATGGCAATCAACTTTCTGATCGACAGGTCGTCGATGTCCCGCGGCAGGAAACAGGGTCTGCGTCTCGCGGTGCTTGCGGTGGCGCTGACGCTCGGTTGTCTGTGGGCGATCAACTCCGGGGGAGGAGCGTGAACTGCCCGCCGGTGAGCCACACCAAATAGAGAGAACGGTCGCAACATCGGCGCGCAGGCGATGCGGGCTGGCGGCAGTGGCTCCAACGCGTGGGATCGATGATCAAGACGCTTGTCGTCGCGGTTAAGGTGATCTGGACGGTTTGCGTGGTTGGAACGGCAACCGTGATCGGCGCGCTGCTCGGATTGGGAGCCTACGGCTGGATCGGCGCGATCGGGTTCGGCACCGCCGGGTTTGGTATTGGAGCCGCGCTTGCAGCCTGGCCCGAACTGCTGTTGGAATTACTCGCCGGACTGTGACGCGTGTGCTCCCCCGGGCGGTGCCGTCCCGGATCCGCGATTTTCACGCCGTTCCACGCCATCAATGCTTGCCAAGCGTGGGACCAAGCGGGTAGAAGGTCGCACTCGCGCGGGCGCTGATTTGGCAGGCGAACCCGCTGCACC
>DASVOL010000814.1:0-5181 GCA_036383375.1 Bradyrhizobium sp.
GGTCCTGACGTCCTAACGGCAGATGTCTCTTCCGATCGCGCGATGCGCGTTGCGAAGACGGTGACAAGCAAGCCCAGTCTCGCCGGGGAGAGCACGAAGTAAGCCGCACAACCATCGTGCAGGGAAAGCCGGGTTGTTTCCGGTTACACCTGTGGTCCTACCCCCGTGCTTTCTACCTTTTTGCACGGGGCCCATGGGTGCGATCGGCACCCGGTCTTCCCTGCGCCCTCTGTTGGCAGCGAGGGCGAAACGAAGCGCAAAACTCGGACAGATCATGTCGCGAGATCGCAGACGTTCATGCTGTTTGAAACGTGAATGCTGTGGCCCGGCGGCAGGGCGCTCGCGTCAGCTGGACAGCAAGCGCAATCAGTACGGACCCGGTTCGCAGGGAACGTTGCTGCCGGTCCAGGGCGCGGTCGCGAATGAGCCGACACGCGGCGCCGGAATGCAGGCGCGACCATCGACATAGACGGGCTCAGTCGGCGCAGCGGCATTGGCTTCGGCGGCATGCCTGGAAACAGCGTGCGTTTCACGCGCGATTGCCGGTGTCGCGATCATGGCAACCGCGATGAAAGCAGCCGACAACAGTTTGACGTTCGTCATTGAGTTTCTCCGTTTTGCTTAAGGGGCCAAGGAGTCTGGCCTCGTCAGATAGATGTGTGCAGGGTGGGTGAACTTAAATGCAATCCTCGCTCACGCTGGCTCAACGCTGCGTGAGGGGTTCGACGCGATCGTGATCGGTGCGCCCGAACTGCATGCGGTGTGTAGTGTCGGGCAACTGCGCCGAGCTCTGTCCCGCGCGTGGCAAATCTCAACCGATCGGTTGCTTGCCCGTGTTAACCGCAAGCTGAGCGTCGAAAGCCCGCTTGTAGGCAGGTCGTGCTTCGCCGCGGGCGACGTAAGCGGCAAGGTTCGGAAATTCATTCAGGATGCCCGACGCTCTCAGCCTGAGCAGCACCGACACCATCATCAGGTCGCCCGCGCTGAAGGCGCCGTCGAGCCAGTCGGCCTCGCCGAGGCGGGCGGCGAGCTGCTTCAGCCGGTCACGGACGCGATCCATGACCAGAGGCAGGCGCTCCTTGGCCCACGGCTTGTCGCTCTCCAGAATTCTGGCGGTTGCGAGTTCGAGGATCGGCGGTTCCACGGTGTTGACCGCGGCAAACATCCAGCTGATTGCACGGGCGCGGGCATTGGCGTCGCCGGGCAGCAGGCCCGCATGGCGCTCGGCGATATGGAGCACGATCGATCCCGTCTCGAACAGTGCGAGATCGCCCTCCTGATAGGTCGGAATCTGGCCGAAGGGATGCAGCGCCAGATGGGCCGGCTCCTTCATCGCCTGGAACGAAACCAGGCGAACCGCGTAAGATTGGCCCACTTCCTCCAGCGCCCAGCGGACCCGCGTATCGCGCGCCAGCCCCTTGCCGCCATCGGGTGACCGTTCGAAGGCGGTGATGGTGGGGGTCATCGTTTCACTCCATGTCCTTGCGTCCCGAGGACGAGCGAGCGGCGCGTGTACCGACAGCCGATCCTCGAATCTTTTGACCAAGCGTAGCCCGTATGCGGCTGGGGGCGGGGCGTTTCCGGGGGCACCCGCTATCCTACCCTGTGCTTTCGGTTCCCGTCGCGGCTACGGGAGGCATTTCGTTAAAACCAGCGGAACGCACGATCCCGAAAATTATTTTCATCGGCGTGTTGCCCCGCTGTCGGCTGGCTCCTCGGCCAATCGTCCTCCGCATAAACCAGGAGACTGCAAATGACCGACCTCGTCACATGCCTTTGGTTCGATCAGGGCCAGGCGCGCCAAGCGGCGGAATTCTACGCCGCGACATTTCCCGACAGCCATGTCGATGCGGGGCATGTCTCGCCGATACCGGGGATCGGGCAGGGCGATGAATTGACGGTGGAGTTCACCGTGCTCGGCCGCCGCTTCGTCGGGCTGAATGGCGGCTCCAACTACACGCCGAACGAGGCGGTCAGCTTCATGGTGCTGACCGACAGCCAGGAGGAGACCGATCGCTACTGGAATGCGGTCACTTCGAACGGCGGCAAGGAATTGCCGTGCGGCTGGTGCCAGGATCGTTGGGGCTTCACCTGGCAGATCACGCCGCGGCGGTTGCTCGCGCTCGTCAACGGCGCCGACCGCGCCGCCGGACGGCGCGCGATGGAGGCGATGATGACGATGAAGAACATCAACATCGCCGCGATCGAGCGGGCGGCCGCCGGGTAATCCGCGCGCTGGAATGATCTGGCCCGAGCGCGACAGTCAGGTGCCCGATCGAGATCGGCGTAGGGTGGATTAGCCAAAGGCGTAATCCACCATCGTCTCACGAGTCGTGGGCGCCATGGCGGGTTACGCTTTCGCTAACCCGCCCTACGCCAATGACAGGCTCGCCGCGATGAGCACCCCGGCGCAAACGCGGGATGTGCCTTATGCCATCGCATGATACGAAATCCAGATCGCAGCTCTGGAGCCAACCTTGATGTCCGTCGCAGCCGCCGCCGATCAGCAACAAACGCCCACCGCTACCGAGTCCGATCCCGAGACGCTCGGCTGGATGCAGGGCTTTCCGCCGCCGCAGGACAAGACGATCACCTTCCAGGACGGCTCGTTCCGCAGTTTCCCCGAGCTGCGCTGGGCCTGGAGCAATATCCGCCAGCTCGTGCCGACGGTGAATGTCTGGCGCGGGGCGGGGCCCGCGTCGGTGCTGCCGCGTGAAGATCATGACATCGGCGCCTCCGCGTCGGTCACGATGGACGGCCGCCCGCAGACGTTCGCGCGCATGCTCGAGGACAGTTATGCCGACGGCATCGCGGTGCTGCACCGGGGCAAATTGATCTACGAGCGCTATTTCGGCGCGTTGAAGCCGCACAAGCCGCATATCGCGATGTCGGTGACGAAGTCGTTCACCGGCGTGCTTGCCGGCATGCTGGTCGCCGAAGGCAAGATCGATCCGCAGGCGCCGGTGACCGACTATGTGCCGGAGCTGGCGCGAAGCGCGTTCGGCGATGCGCGCGTCCACGAGGTGATGGATATGACCACGGGGTTGAAATACACCGAGGTCTATACCGACAGGAATTCCGACGTGTGGGGTCTGCGGCGCGCCAACGGCATGGCGCCGATCCCGCCGGGCTATGAGGGCGCCACCAACATCTTCGATTTCCTGTGCGGGCAGCAGAAGCAGGGCGAGCACGGCAAGGCCTTCGCCTACAAGACCGTCAACACCGATGTGCTGGCTTTCATCTGCCGGCGCGCCAGCGGCATGACCTTGTCGGACCTGCTTTCCGAGCGAATCTGGGCCCCGATGGGCGCGGAGGAGGACGCGCATTACCACGTCGACCGCATCGGCACCGAAAGCGGCGGCGGCGGATTGTCGACGACGCTGCGCGATCTCGCCCGCTTCGGCGAGACGATCCGCAATCACGGCCGCTTCAACGGCCGCCAGATCGTGCCGTCCACGGTTGTCGAGGACATCGCGCGCGGCGGCGATCCCGAAAAGTTCAAGCCGGCCGGCTACACCACCTTGCCCGGCGCGTCCTACCGCAATCAGTGGTGGGTGACGCACAATGCGCACGGCGCCTACATGGCGCGCGGCGTGCACGGCCAGGGCATCTACATCGATCCGAAGGCCGAGATGGTAATCGCGCGCTACGCCTCACACCACGCCGCCGGCAATGCCGCGAACGACCCCGTAACACTGCCGGCCTATATGGCGCTGGCGAAGGATTTGATGGCGGGAGGATAAGGTCGGCTCACGCGCGCGACAGCTTCTCATATCGCTTGATCAGGCGCTCCCGCTTCAGGCGGGACAGCCGCCTGATCCAGAACACGCCATCGAGCTGATCGATCTCGTGCTGATGGCACACCGCGCGCAGCCCGTCCGACTCTTCGGTCTGCACGTTGCCGTCGAGATCCTGATAGCGGATGCGCACGCGCGCATGGCGCTCGACCTCGTCGTTGACGCCGGGCATCGAGACGCTGCCTTCCTTGTGCAGGATCATCTCGGGCGAAGTCCAGATGATCTCCGGATTGACATAGCTCCGCGGCCCTTCGCTGGCGTCGAGCTCCAGCACCACGACGCGCACGGACACGCCGATATGCGGCGCGGTGATGCCGATGCCGGGTGCGGCATGCATGGTCTCGAGCAGGTCGGCTGCCAGCTCGCGCAACGCGTCGTCGAACAGATCGACCGGCTCAGCGGGTAGCGCAAGCCGCGGATCGGGATAGCGGATGATGGGACGGATGGTCATACGAGCGTCATAGGCCAGCGCCCGGCGCCGGACAACATGCACATGCAGCAGCCGCGCGAGATGCGCCGTTCAGAGATGCTTCTCGAAGAACAAATCAGGGTAGGGATCGTCGTTGAAGCGCGGGATCTCGGTCCAGCCGGTCCTGCGATAGAGCTGGCCGGCTTCCGCCAGCGCGCTGTTGGTGTCGAGCCGCAGCACCGCGATGCCGAGCTCGCGCGCGGCGCGCTCGGCGGCATCCATCAGGCGGCGACCGAGGCCGAGCCCGCGGGCGCTGGGTGCGACCCACAGCCGCTTGATCTCCGCGTACTCGCCGCTCGTGCCCTTCAGCCCGACGCAGCCGATCGGCAGCCCGTCCGACATCGCCACGATGAAGCTGCCGCGCGGCCGCACCATGTCCTTGGCATCGGGATCGCGCGACAGCTTGACGTCAAAACCCTGTTTGAAGCGTCGCGCCAGCTCGCTGTAATATTCGCCGAGGCAGTAGCGCGCCTCGTCGCTGCGCGGGTCCATCTCGTTCAGCGCCGTGCCGTCGCGCCCGAGCGCCGAGGCGATCAGATCCATCGCCGCCAGCAGCGCCTCGCGCTGGGTGTGATGGCTAAGGAAGTCCTTGGCCTGCCGGTTGGAGATCGCCTCATAGGCATTGAACTCGCGCTTGCCCGCCGGCGTCAGCCGCGCGATGCGGCGGCGCGCATCGTCGCCATGCGCCGTGGTCTCGATCAGCCCTTCGTCCTCGAGGCTGCGCAGCAGCCGGCTCATCAAGCCGGAATCGAGCCCGAGATAATCCCTGATCTCGCCCACATCCGTGCGACCGTGCCCGATCGCGTTCAGCACCCGCGCCGCGCCGAGCGGCCGGCCGCGGCCGAGGAACGAGGTGTCGAGCGCGCCGACCGCGGAGGTGACGGCACGGTTGAAGCGGCGGACGCGGGAAACAGG
>DASVOL010000815.1:0-2867 GCA_036383375.1 Bradyrhizobium sp.
GTTGATCGACGAGCTCTACGCTGCCAATCCATCGGACCGTGTGATATAGGTCGGCTAAGAACTTATCGAAGGAGAACACCATGTTGTTGAAGGATCAGGCAGCCATCGTCACCGGCGGCGCATCGGGACTGGGCGCGGCAACCGCGCGAAAGCTGGCGGCGCAGGGCGCCAAGGTCGCAGTGTTCGATCTCAATGCCAAGCTTGCGGAAATCGTTGCCGCCGAGATCAAGGGCGTCGCTGTGACTTGCGACGTCTCCGACGCCGCCTCGGCTGAGGCCGCAATCGCGCAGGCGACCAAGGCCCATGGCCCGGCCCGCGTGCTGGTCAACTGCGCCGGCATCGGCGTGGCCAAGCGCGTGATCGGCCGCGAAGGGCCGATGGCGCTTACCGACTTCGACAAGGTGATCAAGGTCAATCTGATCGGCTCCTTCAACATGCTGCGGCTGGCGACCGCTGAAATGGCGAAGCTCGAACCGCTGGCGACCGGCGAACGCGGCGTCGTGATCTCGACGGCCTCGGTCGCGGCCTATGACGGCCAGATCGGGCAGGCGGCTTATTCGGCCTCCAAGGGCGGCATCGTCGCGATGACGTTGCCGATCGCGCGCGAGCTCGCGCAATTCGGCATCCGTGTGCTGACCATCGCGCCCGGCCTGTTCATGACGCCCTTGCTGGCCGGCCTGCCGCAGGAAGCGCAGGATTCGCTCGCCGCCGCGATCCCGTTCCCGCGCCGGTTGGGGCAGGCCGACGAGTTCGCCTCGCTGGCGCTGCACATGATCGACAATCCCTATCTGAACGGCGAAGTGGTGCGGCTCGATGCCGCGCTCCGGATGGCGCCGCGCTGAAGCATGATCCGGAGGAGCGCAAAAAGCTCCTCCGGATCGATCACGCTCAATCGAGGACAGACCATGTTCGTCAACCGGCGCGACGTGCAGATCCAGTGGGGCGATTGCGACCCCGCCAACATCGTCTACTACCCGCGCTACTTCGCGATGTTCGACGACTCGACCTCGATGATGTTCGAAGCCGCCGGCTGCTCGAAACAGGACCTCGTCCACAAATACGGCCTGGTCGGCATCCCCATGGTCGACACGCGGGCGAAATTCCACATCCCGTCAACCCATGGCGACTGGATTACCATCGAGAGCCGGATCGAGAGCATCAAGCGCTCGAGCTTCGAGGTCGTGCATCGCGTCTTCAAGGGCGAGGCATTGGCCATCGAGGCGTTCGAGACAAGGGTGCTGGTCGGCCGCCACCCCGACGATCCCGCCAGGCTGAAATCGGCACCATTTCCGCAAGAGGTCATCGACCGCTTCATGAAGGGCTGACTTGTTCAGGGCTGACTTGCGGCCCCTCATGACCTAAAGAAGGGGCTGAATTGGCCCGCAAAACTGGTTTAAACCCAAAAAACATATCCGCAGGGAGGAATGAATGAAGAAGGCCACTCTCGCCGCAGCGACGCTTGCAGCTGTTTTCGCGCTGCCGGGCGCACCCGCGCTGGCGCAGACCAATGAAATCACCATCGGCATCTCGATCTCGACCACCGGCCCCGCCGCGGCGCTCGGCATCCCCGAGCGCAACGCGCTCGATTTCGTGCCGAAGGAGATCGGCGGCGTGCCGCTGAAGCTGATCGTGCTCGACGACGCCGGCGATCCGACGGCCGCGACCACCAATACGCGGCGCTTCGTCACCGAGTCCAAGGCCGACATCATCATGGGCTCCTGCATCACGCCGACGACGATCGCGGTGTCGACGGTCGCCAACGAGGCCGGCATCCCGCATCTCGGTCTCGCGCCGTTCCCGATCAACGAGGCCCGCGCGAAGTGGTCGGTCGACCTGCCGCAGTCGATTCCGATCATGGGCAAGGTGCTCTACGAGCACATGAAGGCGCACAACATCAAGACCGTCGGCTATATCGGCTATTCGGATTCCTACGGCGATCTCTGGGTCAACGACTTCAAGGCCCAGGCCGTGCCGATGGGCCTGACCATGACCGATGAGGAGCGCTTCGCGCGTCCGGATACGTCGGTCGCGGGCCAGGTGCTGAAGCTCGTCGCCGCAAATCCCGACGCCATCCTGGTCGGCGCCTCCGGCACCGCCGCGGCGCTGCCGCAGACCGCGCTGCGCGAGCGCGGCTACAAGGGCCTGATCTACCAGACCCATGGTGCCGCCACGATGGACTTCATCCGCATCGCCGGCGCCTCGGCGGAAGGCGTCATCATGTCGGCCGGCCCGATCATGTCGCCGGAAACCCAGCCCGACAGCGCGCTGACCAAGAAGCCGGGCCTGACGCTGAACGCGGCCTATGAAGCCAAGTACGGCGCCAACAGCCGCAGCCAGTTCGCCGGCCACTCCTTCGACGCCTTCGAGGTGCTGAAGCGCATCATCCCGACCGCGCTGAAGACCGCCAAGCCCGGCACGCCGGAATTCCGCGAGGCGATCCGCCAGGCGTTCATCTCCGAGAAGGAGATCGTGGCAAGCCAGGGCGTCTACAACTGGACCGAAAAGGACCGCTACGGCCTCGACGACCGCTCGCGCATCCTGCTCACGGTCAAGGACGGTAAATACATCCCGGCGATGTGAGCCGGGAACGATCCGCGAAACGAGGAAGCCGGTCCCAATGAGGGGCCGGCTTTTTTCTTGACCCTCCCCTGGAGGGGGATCGACGCGCATGCAATGCGCGGCGAGGTGGGGTGACGGTCTCTCCGCGACGAAACTGCGCGTTCTAAATCGCGCTCTCGCCTTCGTGCTGGAAGCCGAGATAGCTCGCGGCGACGCCCTTGTTGGCGGCGATGTCCTTCGCCGAGCCCGAGAGCACGAACTCGCCGAGCTCCATCACATAGGCGCGGTCGGCGATCTGCAGCGCGGCC
>DASVOL010000816.1:0-4541 GCA_036383375.1 Bradyrhizobium sp.
TTGCGCGGGATGACGTCGAAATACAGCCGCTTCGCCGACTTCGGCTCACGGTACATGAACAATGACAGCGACTCCGGCGAGGCATAGCGCAGCCATTCGTCGATGGTGAGGCCGTTGCCCTTCGATTTGGAAATCTTCTGGCCCTTGTCGTCCAGAAATAATTCGTAGTTGAAGCCCTCGGGCGGCGTGCCGCCGAGCGCCGCGCAGATCTTGGCGGACAGCTTCACGGAATCGATCAGGTCCTTGCCAGCCATTTCATAGTCGACGCCGAGCGCGTACCAGCGCATCGCCCAGTCCGGCTTCCATTGCAGCTTGCAGCGGCCGCCGGTGACGGGAACGGTGACGCTCTCCTTGGTCTCGGGATCCTCATACGAAATCGTGCCGGCCTTGGCGTCGTGCGCCGTCACTGGGACGTAGAGCACGAGACCGGTACGCGGACAGATCGGCAGGAACGGCGAGTAGCTCGCCGCGCGCTCCTCGCGCAGCGACGGCAGCATGATCGCCATCACCTTCTCGATCCGCTCCAGCATGCGCAGCAGCGCGGCATCGAACCGGCCGGAGGTGTAATACTCGGTCGAGCTCGCGAATTCGTAGTCGAAGCCGAACTGGTCGAGGAAGGCGCGCAGCCGCGCGTTGTTGTGCTGGCCGAAGCTCGGATGAGTGCCGAACGGATCGGGCACCTTGGTCAGCGGCTTGCCGAGATGCTGCGCCAGCAATTCCTTGTTCGGCACGTTGTCCGGCACCTTGCGCAGGCC
This sequence comes from Bradyrhizobium sp., assembly GCA_036383375.1. Classification (GTDB taxonomy): domain Bacteria; phylum Pseudomonadota; class Alphaproteobacteria; order Rhizobiales; family Xanthobacteraceae; genus Bradyrhizobium. Next base: position 756 of record DASVOL010000816.1, read on the forward strand.
GTCCATGTCGTCGGAGAAGGCAAGCAGGCGCGTCTTGATCTTGTCCTCGGTGAGCACGCGGAAGGCGTGGCGCACCATGGTGGTGCGCGCGACTTCGCCGAACGTGCCGATATGCGGCAGGCCCGAGGGACCGTAGCCGGTCTCGAACAGCACCTCGTCCTTCGGATTTTTCTTCAGCCGCGCCACAATCGCTTTCGCCTGCTCGAACGGCCAGGCGTTGGATTGTTCGGCGAGCGCCCGCAGGTCGCTCGGGCTGGCAGCAAGATCAATCACGGACATTTCTTCAGGCTTTCTCCAAAACGGCCGCGAAAACTAACGCTTTCGCGGCAAAATGCAAAACGACGCTCCCTCCCCGCAAGCGGGGCGAGGTGAAGATCACAGCGTCAAAACGGGCTGATCGAGAAATAGCGCAGCCACAGATCGGTGTAGCGGCCTTTTTCCCAGATCCGGAACAGCGCCCAGTTCAGCGACTGTCGCAGCAGATCGTTGCCCTTGCGCACGGCGATGCCGACACCCTCGCCGAAATAGCGGCTTTCGACAAAGGGGCCGCCCGAAAACGCGCAGCATTCGGCGGAATCGGTGCCGTTGATCCAGAACGCGAGCGAGATCGCATCGCCGAAGATGAAGTCGACCTCGCCGCGGCGCAGCGCCGCGCGCAGCGCATCGTTATCCGGATAGGAATGGATCTCGGCGTCGGTGAACATCGCCTTGAGGTAGGCTTCGTGCGAGGTGCCGGCGATAACACCGACCTTCTTGCCCTCGAGATATTCCGGGCGGATCTCCGGCATCACGTTGTCGCGGCGCGACACGAAGCGCGCCGGTGCGCGATAATAGGGATCGGTGAAATCGACCTTGGCGCGCAGCTGCGGCGTCACCGCCATCGACGCGATGATGGCATCGCCCCGGTTGGTCGCCAGCGCGTCGATCAGGGTCTCGAAGCGGCGCATCTGGATAGTACAGGTGACCTTGATCTCGTCGCAGAGCGCGCGCGCCAGGTCGACATTGAAGCCGGCGGGATTGCCGTCCGGCCCGGTGAAGTTGAACGGCGGATAGTCGGTCTCGGTCAGGAAGCGGATCACGGTGAGGCGTGACAGGTCCGGCCGATCCGGCCGTCGACGCGGGTCCCAGAAGCCCGGCACCGCCTGCGGCGCGGCCTCAGTAGCCTTGGGCGGCTGGCTCGGAGGCGACGGAGCGGCCGCGGCAGCCGGAGGCGTTGCGGGCACCGCTTGTGCTGGAGCCGGCTTCGCCGGCTGGGCCGGTGCGGGAGCGGCCTTGGGCGCCTGCGGTGCCGGAGGCGTCTGCGCGATCGCAGGCCCCGCCATGGCCAGCACGGCGGCCACCATCAATCCCGCGGCCAGGCGAAGCTGGCGCGAGCGGACGGCAAAGGGCTGGGCAGACGGATTTGGCATAACCGGCAATATCAGGGAATTGAACGGCTTATAGACCATTCGGCGCCCGAATCGAGCGCCGAATGGGCTAATTCTGAACCGGAAAAGGGGTCAGAGATACCGTTTGAGATCGGTCGCCGCCTCTTCCGGCGTGCGTTTCAGATTGAACGGCGCGACGAAATGGCCGTCGCGGTCCATCAAATAGATCAGCGCGGTGTGATCCATCGTGTAGTCGCCATCCTTCAGCGGCACCTTCTTGGCGTAGACCCGGTAGCTCGACAGCACCTTGGCGATCGCGGCCGGATCGCCGGTCAGGCCCTTGAGGTGCGGATCGAAGCTCGAAAGATAGTCCTTCATCGCCGTGGCGGTGTCGCGTTCCGGGTCGACCGAGACGAAATAGGCGTTCACGCGGTCGGCGTCCTTGCCCATCGCCTTCAGGACCTCGGAGATCTCGAACAGCGAGGTCGGGCAGATGTCCGGGCAGTGGGTAAAGCCGAAGAAGATCAGCGTCGGCTTGCCCTGGAGGTTCTTGTCGGTGACGGTCTGGCCGGACTGGTCGGTGAGTTGGAACGGTCCGCCGATCGCGGCTGGTGCGGCGACGGTGCGCAGGCCGCCGACCGCCCACAACATGAGGAACAGGCCGACCGCCAGACTGCCCGCGAAGGCAGCGAAGATCACCAATGGGCGCGTGGTCCGGGGCATGATGCGAGGGCGTCCTTGTCAGAAGCAGGCGGCGATGCCGGCCGTGATCATTTCGAAAAACACCGCGGTCCCGTAGTGGAACCAGAGCGCGGCAGCGGCGAGCAAGGCCAATCCACCGATTCCGGCAGCGCCCCACAGGATTGCAGCTGCCACCCGGCCCTGCGGAGCCGTCACGAGCTCGGATCGGGTGGAGATCGGCTGAACCATGCGGTTGAGATAAGCCGGGTTCCCCCAGGCAGCAAGCGCAATGGCCGTCGCGGGCCGTCAAATGATAGCGAGGCGATGTCCGGGCGCTAACCCCGTCATGTCGGGCCTACCGGCCATGACCGAGAAGACGTTCACTGAGGTCGACAGTTTTAGCGGGCGGGCTCGGCAGGTTTGGGCGCCGAGGCCTGGGCGTTGAGGTAGCACGGCTTGTACAGCGCCTGCAGTTGCTTGCCGCGCAGGAAGATCATGTGCCGGGTCAGGCCACCGCGGTCGGTGATCCATCTGCGCACCGCCGGCGGGTACATCAGGTACAGCATATGGGTGGCTTCGGGATTGGGGACCGGGCGGCCGTTGTCGCCGTAATCCCAGGCGGCATGGAAGCCGAGGCTGGCATGTGAGGTCACACAGATCCGGTCATGCGGGACCTTGCCGAGCACGATGGTGCAGGCCGAGGCGCACAGCCCGTCGATGATCACGGTCTCACCGGATGTGCGCAGGTCCTGATACTTGTCGACATAGATGCCGATCTTGCCGCCGCGATCGTCGGCGATCCTGACCACTGCCTGAGACGCCCCCATTCCCGCCAGCAGGAGAACCGCAGCGAGCAACCCCGTCATCAACTTCATTTGGCCAGCCCCAGTCGAAACCGAATCTGTTGGTCTGTGATGCAAGACAATCGTGAGCGTGTTGCGAGAGTCGATTTTTGTCCAGACGAGCGAAGCCGGTCAAAACAAATTCAAATTGGGTGTTGCGCGCGCGCTGCAGTGTCGTGTGGAAAAGGTCCCAAACTGGAACAACTTGCCGCAATCATTTGGTGCCTCGCCGCCACAGGCAAGGTCCATTTGACGTTGACCGCGCACAACGGCGCGGTCTTGAATCCCGGCGGGACGGGGGAAACCAAAATGGCTGACGATGCAGATGTGATCGTGATCGGCGCCGGACTTGCCGGTCTGGTCGCCGCAACCGAGATCGCCGACGCCGGCAGACGCGTCATCGTGCTCGACCAGGAAGGGGAACAGAGCATCGGCGGCCAGGCCTTCTGGTCGTTCGGCGGATTGTTCCTGGTCGATTCGCCGGAACAGCGCCGGCTCGGCATCAAGGATTCCGCCGAACTCGCGCTGCAGGACTGGATGGGCACCGCGGGTTTCGATCGCGAGGAGGATCATTGGCCGCGGAAATGGGCCGAAGCCTATGTTGCGTTCGCAGCCGGCGAGAAGCGCGACTGGCTGCGCGCGATGGGCCATCGCATCTTCCCGGTGGTCGGCTGGGCCGAGCGCGGCGGTTACGACGCCATGGGCCACGGCAATTCGGTGCCGCGCTTCCATGTCACCTGGGGCACCGGCCCCGGCATCGTCGAGCCGTTCGAGCGCCGCGCGCGCGAGGCCGCCAGAAACGGACAACTGGTGTTCAAGTTCCGCCATCGCGTCGATGCACTCAGCATCAGCAACGGCACGGTCGACGGCGTGAGCGGCGCGATCCTGGAACCGTC
>DASVOL010000817.1:0-16106 GCA_036383375.1 Bradyrhizobium sp.
TCGTCGGCGAGGTCGCGCGAAGCGAGCCAGGCGATGGTGGCAGCGATATCCTCGACCGCGACCGGCTGGAACGGCGTCGCGGCTTCGTCGGCCGGCAGATCGACCGGCAGCGCCGCTAGCGCGCGCAGCATGGCGCTGCCGCCATAGGCCGACGGCGCGATGACAAAGCCGGGGCGCAGGATCGCGTGCGCGACCCCTGACGCCGCGATCAGCCGTTCGGCCTCGCGCTTGGTGGTGCTGAAGGCCGTGCGATCTTCACTATCCGCGCCCGGAATCGAGATGTGCACGAGACGGATGGCGCGGTGGCTGTCGTGGACCGCCTGCAGCAACCGCGCAACGAAGTCGCAATGCACCGCGCGTGTGTCGCTGCCCGGGCCATCCTGCAGCACGCCGAGGCAATTGACGACGATGTCCACCTCGTGGGTGCGAAGCAGCTGCGTCAGCGCCACCGCATCCATCGACATCACGGGAAGTTCGAGGTCGGCCGCGCTCATCTTTTGTGCCGGCGTGAAATGCCGCGCGATCCCGATCACGTGAAAGCCGCGCGCCCTCAGATCGTCGGTGACATGGCGCCCGATCAGGCCGGACGCGCCGAGCACGAGGATATTGTGTGATGCATCGTCACTCATGGGAGCCGGATCATGCTCTAAAATGGTTTTGCGATCATCAGCCACAGGATGATCATCACCGATCCGAAGCCGGGAATCCCGAACAGGAACCAGCGGCGAAACAGCGCAAAATAACGCGGCGGCAGCGGAAGACCTTTTTCGGCGGCCGCCTGCGCGAGGTCGCGCATCTCCATCTGCATGAAGATGACGGGAACCCAGAACACGCCGGCCAGCGCGTAGAGCGCCAGCGAAGCCAGCAGCCAGCGCTCGGTCAGGCTTGTGGCCGACAGCATCATCAATAGTCCGCCGCTCACCGGCTGCAGCAGCACGGCGCTCAGCGTGAAGATCATGTCTGCGACCACGACGGTTGCCGCCGTGCGCGCGATGAAAGCCGGATCGCGCGTGCGATGCGCCGCCAGCATGAAGAAGGCGATGCCGGTCCCGGTGCCGAGGATCACAATGGCGCCGAGCACATGCAGGTATTTGATGAGGAAGTAGAGCGTCATCGCGGTCCGCTCGTGGTCAGGCCGGCTTCGGCGCGCACAGATACCGCCGCTGCCATAGGCCGGGCGCGCGCGGAAATCCACTGCGGCGGCGCGGACGCAGAACGCGGCATGCATCCGCGTTGCGACTGGATTCGCTCGCAAAATTCCTGCACCGAATCAGCACCGAACGGCATTTTCCCGAACAGCGGCATTGTCATACAGCGCCCGCGATCCACGCTTTGCACAGGCCGGGATCGGCTATCGGTCCCGCGAACCCGTCGAGTGTCCTCTTTCGGTACAAGTTTTCATGACACTGATGCAAAAAATCCACACGTTAACCGATAATTAACGATGGACCTTGAAGGCGGCCCTCCGACTTGCTTTGATTACAAGCATGAGCACAACGCTAATCGAGGTCCGGCCGGCCAAAGCTGCAGACGCAGCCTCGGTGGCGTCTACCCATGACGAAGCCTGGCGCTCGGCGTATCAGGGAATCATCCCCGGCGCCGAACTCGAAAAGCTGATCAATCGCCGTGGCCCGCAGTGGTGGGACAGCGCCATCCGCAAAGGCAGCCGCGTCAGCGTGCTGGTGTTCGGCGACAGGATCGCGGGCTACGCCAATTACGGCCGCAACCGCGCCCGCAGCCTGCACTTCGAAGGCGAGATCTACGAGCTCTATCTGCGGCCGGAATTCCAGGGCCTCGGCTTCGGCCGGCGGCTGTTCGCCGCAGCCCGCCGCGACCTCCTGCAGAGCGGCTTGAAGACTATGGTGATCTGGGCCCTCTCCGACAACGAGCCGGCGACCGAGTTTTACCGCGCGCTGGGCGGCCGCATGGTGGCGCGCTCCTCGGAGCGGTTCGGGCCGAAGTCGCTCGACAAGGTCGCTTTCGCCTGGGCCAACTGAAAATCCTGCTTCTCTCGCAGCTGCAGCAAGGCTAAACAGCCTGAGCGCTTGCGCGCGACGGCCAGCCCGGCCCCAAGGCCGGGCTTGACGCTGTTTCGCGGCCTGGCGGCGCCAAGCAAAAAATCACATCGTTCTCAACTTCCAAAAGGCCACGCGGAGCAATCCATGCGTATCGACGCCATATCGATCGGAAAAAACCCGCCCCACGACGTCAACGTCATCATCGAGGTTGCCGTCGGCGGCGAGCCCATCAAGTACGAAATGGACAAGGAGGCCGGCACACTGGTGGTGGACCGCTTCCTCTACACGCCGATGCGCTATCCCGGCAATTACGGCTTCATCCCGCATACGCTGTCGGGCGACGGCGATCCCTGCGACGTGCTGATCGTCAACACCCGCGCGATCGTGCCGGGCGCCGTGATGAGCGTCCGCGTGGTCGGCGTGCTGCTGATGGAAGACGAGGCCGGCGGTGACGAGAAGATCATCGCGGTGCCGTCATCGAAGCTGACCCAGCGCTACGACAAGGTGCAGAACTACGACGACCTGCCCGACATCACGCTGCAGCAGATCCAGCACTTCTTCGAGCACTACAAGGATCTCGAGAAGGGCAAGTGGGTGAAGGTGCTGCGCTGGGGCGACGCCGAAGAAGCCCGCAAGCTGATCCTCGAAGGTATCGAGCGCGCGAAGAAGAAGTGACGGCGTAGCCGTCCGCGGCCTATTCCGTCATTGCGAGCGGAGCGAAGCAATCCACGCCACTGCATATGCGGGACGATGGATTGCTTCGTCGCTTTGCTCCTCGCAATGACGCCGGAACTAGTTTGCCTTAACTCACACCGCTGGCGCCGGCAGACCGGCAATCGCGCAGGCGGCACGCAGCGTGTTGACCAACAGGCACGCCACCGTCATCTGCCCCACGCCGCCGGGCACCGGCGTGATTGCGCCGGCGACGCCAAGCGCTTCCTGGAACGCGACGTCGCCGACCAGCTTCGGCTTGCCGCCGGGCACCGGAATGCGATTGATGCCGACATCGATCACGGTCGCGCCCGGCTTCAGCCAGTCGCCGCGCACCATCTCCGGTCGGCCGACCGCGGCATAGACCAGATCGGCCTGGGCGCAGAGTTTCGGCAGATCGCGCGAGCGCGAATGCGCGATCGTCACCGTGGCGTTCTCGTTCAGCAGCAATTGCACCAGCGGGCGGCCGACCAGATTGGAGCGGCCGATCACGATTGCGTTCATGCCCTCGAGCGAGGCGTGCACGCTCTTGGTCAGGATGATGCAGCCGAGCGGCGTGCAGGGCGACAGCGCGGCCAGGCCGCCGGCAAGCCGGCCGGCATTGTTCGGGTGCAAGCCGTCGACGTCCTTGGCCGGGTCGATCGCGTTGATGATGGTTTCGGTGTGCAGCGATTTCGGCAGCGGCAGCTGCACCAGGATGCCATGCACCTTCGGATCGCGGTTGAGCTGTGCGATCAGCGCCAAGAGATCGGCCTGCGACACGTCTTCCGGCAGCTTGTGCTCGAACGAGGCCATGCCGGCGGCCTGGGTCTGGGTGTGCTTGCTGCGGACATAGACCTCGCTCGCCGGATCATGCCCAACCAGCACGACGGCGAGCCCCGGCGTCAGCGCATGGTCGCGCTTGACGCGAGCGACCTCGTCGGCGACGCGGGCTCTGAGCTCGGCGGCGATGGCTTTTCCATCGATGATGCGGGCAGTCATGTCAGTCCTTCGTTTCCTGCTGGGTCAGCTTCCTCAACATTTCGCCAAGCCCTTTCGGGTCACCGTCCACCGCCACCTGCTTCAGCCGCGAGGTGGCGCCGGACAGCAGCTTCACCCTGGCCTTGGGTACGCCGAGCGCCTTGGCCAGCAGCTCGGTCACCGCGCGGTTGGCCTCACCGCCTTCTGCAATGGCGCGGACTCGTACCTTCACCACGGAACGGCCGTTAGCCAGCGTTTCGATCCCGTCGATGTCGTCGCGGCCGCCGCGCGGCGTCACGCGCAAGGCGATGCTGATGCCCCCGGTGGAATAGCGCCAAGGGTCCATCAGTACCCGATGACGAGGGGCATTACATTATAGACGATGAGTTTTTGGATCAGGTAGATGATCAGGATCAGGATGATGGGCGAAATATCGAGCCCGCCGAGGTTCGGCATCACGTTCCGAATCGGCCGCAGCAGCGGCTCAGTAACTCGGTACAGAAACTCGGCGACCGCTGCCACAAACTGATTGCGCGTATTCACGACGTTAAATGCGATCAGCCAGGACAGGATGGCCGACCCAATGAGGATATAAACGTAGAGTTCCAGTATGAGCAGGATGATTTCGAGGACGGCGCGCATATGGTGGGGGCTCGCAGGTAGGACATCCTGCTAGATATCGGTTCATCCCCCCGCAAACAAGGGAACTGCCGGTCAGCGAGCCCGAAAACCGCCGTTTCAGCGTTCTTGACTTGGCCTTGGGCGGGACTGTAAATGGCGCCCGACTGACGGCCGGGATACTCAGCAACACCCGGCCGCAATGGGGCCATAGCTCAGCTGGGAGAGCGCGTCGTTCGCAATGACGAGGTCGGCGGTTCGATCCCGCCTGGCTCCACCAGCCTTCGCTCGCTTCGCGAGCTTCGGCTGGGCAAGCCCGGATAGTCCCTCGTAGCGAAGTGAGCGAAGGCTGCCTCGCCATAGCCCGAAGGGCGACGGCGGGCTGGTTCGGTAACCTCGGGCCCCCTCCCCCTCACGTCCCCGTAAACCGTGGCGGCCGCTTCTCGACAAAGCTCGCGACGCCCTCCCGGAAATCATTACCCTTGAGTGCGATCTGCATCTCGCGATTGGCATCAATCGTGGCCTCCGCCAGCGTCTGGAACGGCACGTCGTAGACCTGGCGCTTGATCACGGCGATCGCGCTCGGCGAGACGAAATCGGCGAGATCGCGGGCATAGGCATAGGTTTCCTCGCGCAGCGTCTCCGGCGCAGAGAGCCGGTTGACGAGGCCGATGCGCAGCGCCTCCGCAGCCGACACGCGCCGCGCCGACATCAGCAGATCGAGCGCGTTGGCGTGGCCGACGATGCGCGGCAACATCCAGCTGATGCCGTGCTCGGCGATCAGGCCGCGCCGCGCGAAGGCGGTGGTGAACACCGCGCTGTCGGCAGCGAAGCGCAGATCGCAATACAGCGCGTGGACCAGGCCGATGCCGGCCGTGGCGCCGTTGAGCATCGCGATCACGGGCTTCTTGATCGCGGGGTAATAGGCGTAGCGCGTCTGCCAGTCGGCGCGACGGTTCATGTCGAACGGAATGTTCTCGCCGCGCCTGACCTCGTTGGGATCGATCCCCTTCAGCGCTTCCATGTCGGCACCGGCGCAGAAGCCGCGACCCGCGCCGGTCAGCACGATGACGCGAACATTGTCGTCGTTGGCCGCCGCCTCCATCGCGTGGCGCACGTCGCGCTCCATGATCGCGGTCCACGCATTCATGCGGTCGGGGCGATTGAGCGTGATGGTCGCGATCCTGTCGCTGACCTCATAAAGGATGTGTTGGTAGCTCACGGCGATCTCCCTGTGCTCTGTTTGTCTTGTTGTTCTGAGTTCGCGCGACCATGCGACGGCGCGCGCAGCCGCGGCAAGACTAGCACATCCCCGCAAATGAAAAGGCGGCACGAAATTCCGTGCGGCGGCTATTCCGCAGCCTGCAGCATCACCGGCCGCGGCACGCGCGCAATCCAGCCGTCGATGAAATGCTTCAGCCACGCGCGCTCGGCGGCATCGTGCACGGCACGCTCGGCGAAGTGCAGATGGCTGGGTTGCGCGCCCGGCGAATCCATCCGCGCGCAGCCGCGCGTGGTCCAGCGATGCATCATCGCGTAGGTGACGTCGGGATGGAATTGCAGGCCGAAGGCGTTGCCGTACTGGAACGCCTGCACCGGGAAATCATCGCCCGCCGCGAGCAGCTCCGCGCCGGCGGGCAATTGAAAGCCCTCGCCATGCCAGTGATAAACCCGCGCCGGCCAGTCCGGGCACAGCGCGCGGCCAGCCTCGGTCGGCCGGACCGGGTAATAGCCGACCTCGACGCGGCCTTGCGGATGCGGCGCGACCTCGGCGCCGAGTTGCCGCGCCAGCATCTGCGCGCCGAGGCAGATGCCCAGGAACGGACGCTGCTCGCGCAGCGGAACTGAAATCCAGTCGATCTCGCGCCGGACATAGTCGTCGGGATCGTTGGCGCTCATCGGACCGCCGAAGATCACCGCACCGGCATGCGCCTCGAGCGTGTCGGGCAGCGCGTCGCCGAAGCGCGGACGACGGATGTCGAGGGGGTAGCCAAGCGCGCGCAGGGCGTTGCCGATCCGGCCGGGCGTCGACGTCTCCTGATGCAGGACCACCAGCACCGGCCGTAGCGAAGCCTGGTCTGCCGGCGTGACCGCGGCCGGCCTTCGGCTCGCGAAGGGCACCACGACACGGCTCTGGTCAGACCGGAACAACATTGCGCTTGAAGGTTTGGCCTCTGCTCAAAGTTTCGGCACGTAAGGCGCGATCATAGCTAAGTGGTCGTTAACATCGTGTGAGTTTGCGCACACCCGTGCGAAGCAAATCGCGGGCCAGAAACAGGCTTAACGGTGATTCGGGAGAAGCTAGCGCTTGCGGAGCTGAAAGCCGCCGACCGCCGTCAGGATGAAGGAGCGCGGAAACAGCCGGAGCAGGAACGGCACCAGCTTGATGAAGGCGCCGGGCAGCACGGCGCGCTTGTTGGCCATCAGGCCGCGATAGGCCTGGCGGGCGACCTCGGCCGGCGCGACGTTGAGGATCGCGGAATCGAATCCGGGGGCAAAACCGGCGCGGTCCTGGAATTCGGACGGCACCGGCCCAGGGCACACCACCGTGACCCGCACGCCCTTCGGCGCCAGCTCACAGCGCAACGCCTCGGAAAACGACAGCACATAGGCCTTGCTGGCATAGTACACGGCCATGCCTGGGCCCGGCAGGAATCCGGCTATCGAGCCAAGATTGAGGATGCCACCACGATTGCGGATCAGCTGGTCGGCAAAGCGCAGCGTGAGGTCGGTCAGCGCGCGGATATTGAGGTTGATGATGTTGAGCTGTTCGGCACGGTCGCGCTCGACGGCGAGGCCGAACAGCCCGAAGCCGGCATTATTGACCAGGTATTCGACCTCGACCCCGGCCTCGGTCAGGGCCCGTGCGATCTGCTCGCCCGCATCGGTCTGCTGCAGATCGCAGGGAATCACGATCGGCGCCGCGCCGCCCTTGGCTCCGAGCTCGTCGGCGAGGGTCTTCAGGCGATCGGCGCGCCGCGCCACCAGCGCCACGCGGTGACCATTCGATGCAAACACGCGCGCCAGTTCGGTGCCTATGCCCGCCGATGCCCCGGTTATCAGCGTCACACGCTCAGTCACGTTTCAAACTCTTACTGCAAATTCTAGTGAGGTCCCCAACGGGGCGACGAGAGCATAGGGATGCGGTGTGACGCAAGCCGCGTATGGGCTTGTGGATAGCGGCGGGGCCGCCGGTTTCGTGACGAAACGACCGATTTTCAGTCGGATCGCCCACAATCGCGGCTGACATTAAAATTTCGTCATCCGCCCTGCCCGCAGGGGGCCGTCCGCCCGCGCAGGCAGCCGTGTCAGATTGCCGCGTCTGCCGTGCCCCAGGGGCCCTTTGGCAGCTCCGCCTGCTTCTCGGCGACCCGGTGCTTGAGATCGATGCGGTCGCGCGAGGAGATGCCGAGCAGATCGGCAGCACGCCAGACCACATTGTCCTCGAACTCACTGACCTGGCCGTCGGCATAGACCAGCTCCCACATCATCTCGACGATGCGCAGCCGTCCCTCCTCATTCACCGAGCGCATGATCACACTGGTAAAGTGATAGAGATCCACGGCCTCGCCCTCGACGCGCATGGCGGAGGCGATCAACTTGTCGGCGGTGCCGGGATCGAGCTGGAATCGGCTCTCGATCAGGCTGTGCAGCTTGCGCGTCTCGGCCGGCGTGGGCTCGCCGTCCAGCGAGACGACATGCACCAGCAGCGCCGTCGCCGCCAGGCGGTAGTCGCCGTCATCGAAGGCGCGGTCGGCCTGGGCATCGGGGGAGACGATATCGGCAATGAATTGGCGGAGTCCGTCGAGCATCGCTCTCTCTGTGGGAATGAAGCCTGGAGGCTTTGATTGAGCATCTGTCCGGAAGACAGCTACGCGCTTTTCCGGACCATGCGCTGTTGAAATCTATATGGCGTGGAAACAGAACCGGCGCAATCCGCGCGGGTTCCCGCTGCGGCATTACGTTTCAGCAAGCATTACATGTCGGCAATGTGACTACGGTATCTCGTACACCACGAGCTTGTCGGCAATGCCGCGCAGCGCCGCTTCCTTCTGGATCGGCTTGATCGCCGCGCGATCGAGGATGCCCGCGACCTCTGCCGATTCCATCACCGGCTGAGTCAAATGGATTTCCTGCGACGTCGACAGGCTCTGCACCCGTGCGGCAATATTCACGGTCTGGCCGAAATAATCCTGCCGCTCGTTCAGCGTCACCGCGAGACACGGCCCCTCGTGGATGCCGATCTTGACCACCAGATCTTCCTTGCCGCGCTCGGTGTTGAGCTGCTTCATCGCCGCCCGCATGCGCAGGCCCGCCGACAACGCATGCTCGGGCCGGATGAAGGTCGCCATCACAGCATCGCCGATCGTCTTCACGACGGCGCCGTGTTCGGCGGCGATGATCTCGAGCAGCGCGTGGAAATGCGCGCGCACCAGGTCGAACGCGGCGAGATCGCCGACCCGCTCATAGAGCGCGGTCGATCCTTTGAGATCGGTGAACAGGAAGGTCAGCGCGGTGATCTTCAGCCGCTGGTCGACGGTGAGGTTGTCGGCCTTGAACACGTCGCGGAAGGTCTGGTTCGACAGCATCCGCTTCGCAGTGAGGATCGGCTTGCGCTTGCCGAGCAGCTTGTGCAGCGGATCGCCCGCGACCCACACCGAAGGCAGCACGCGGACGTCGGCGTGATTCTCCAGCGAGAGCCGCAACGGCCCCGGCCGCATCGTCGAAGTGCCGGTCGGCGCATGCGACTTGTTGAACGCGATCGAGAACTGCTGGCGTTCGGTGGTCGGCTCGCCCTCGATGGCAAAGAAGTGCGCCGAATGCGTCACCGGCTCGAACACGATGACGAACTGATTGGGCAGATTGAGCGAAAGGATCGCCTTTTCGCCGGGCGGCAGCTCGAGCCCCTCCAGGGTCACCTCGTTGATCAGGGTCGACACCGAACTCTCGTCGAACTCGATTCCGGAACTCCAGAACATCTGGCGGAAATATTCCCAGATCGGCAGCGTGTTCGGATCGTGCGCAGCGATGCGGCGGACCCGCGGACTGACGGTGAAGGCAACCTCGACCAGCTCGTCGACGGAAGCCTCGTAGCCGGCCGCGCACAGCGCGCAATTGTAGTCGTCATGGCGCAGCGACTTCAGCGTGGTGTGGGCGTCGAGCACGCCGCCACAGCCCGGACACAGCACGTTCCAGCTCATGTCGAACAGGCCCAGGCGGGAAGCATGCAGGAAGCCGGAGATCACCTTCTCCTGGTCGAGCCCGGTGCGGCTGGAGAAATCCAGAACGTTGATGCGATTGAGCTCGCGATCGTGGCCATCGACGATCAGCTGCTGCATGGCATCGACGACGGCCGGATCGGTCGTCTGCCTGAGGACTGCGAAGTGGGCTTGCGTATCGCTCATGGTGAGCCCCTAGAGCATGATCCGGAAAAGTGTGTAGCGGTTTTCCATCATGCTCAAAACAAAGAGATAGAGCAGGATGACGATTCGACGAAGACTCATCCCGCTCGAGATGAGCATTGGGACACCGCCGCGCAAGATCAGCGCGGCTTGATCGTGAACACCGGGGAGCGGTTCGGCTGTGTCGTCACCACGCCGATCGGAAGCACCGGCTCCTTGTCCGCCAGCGCGACTCGGAACGCGCCGACGATCTTCGCGAGCGCAAGCGTTGCCTCGACCAGCGCGAAATGCGCGCCGATGCAGACCCGCGCGCCGACCCCGAACGGCAGGTAGGCGAAGCGATCGGGCGGCGTCTCCGTCATGAAACGTTGCGGCACGAACGCGTTCGGCTCGCGCCACAGTTTTTCATGCCGGTGCAGCAGCCACGGCGCGATCAGGATTACGTCATGCTTCCTGACCGGACGGCCGGCAATGGTGTCTGGACCGGCTGCCGCACGCGCGATCAGGAATGCCGGCGGATAAAGCCGCATGGTTTCATCGACCACCGCGCGGGTGAATTTCAGCCGCTCGATGTCGAGCGCGCCTGATGTCGTCACGCTCCTGACTTCTGCTGCCAATTGTTCCTGGGTCTCGGGATCGAGCGCCAGCAGATAGAGCGCCCAGAACAGCGCGGTCGCGGTGGTCTCGTGGCCGGCCAGGATCATGGTGGCGACCTGATCACCGAGCTGGGCGTCGGTGAAAGCCTCGCCGGTTTCAGGATCGCGCGCGGCGCCCATCAGGTCGAACAGGTCGCGGGCCGGCGCGTTGTCATCCTTGCCGGCGGCGCGGCGCTCGGCCATCAGCATGCCGACAAATGCGGTCCAGCGCTTGCGGAAGCGGGCGCGGCGGAAATCCTGCAGGGTCGGCCAGCTCAACGGCAGCACCAGGTCGAGCATGTGCGGCCGCGCCAGCGTGTCGCCATACTCCATCACGAAGTCGCGCAGCGCGGCGCCGTGGCGATCCATGCCGAACGAGAACATGGTGCGGCCGGCGATCTCCAGCGTCATGCGCTGCATGACCTCGCGCAGATCGACCGGGCCGCCGCTTGCGGCCTTCAGCTTGGCGATGGTCTCGTCGACCGCCGCGATCATGTACGGCACCAGCGTCGTCACCGCGCGCGGCGTGAACGCCGGCGCCAGCGTGCGGCGCTGATGCTTCCACGCACGGCCCTCGGCGATCAGCAGTCCCTCGCCCAGCATCGGACGCAGCACGCGAAGGCCGGCGGGCGTGCGGGTATAGTTCTCGTAATTGTCGACCAGCACGTGGCGGATCGCATCCGGCGTATTGAGGATGAAGCTCGAGTGGTTGAGGAAGCGGCCCTGGACGATGTCGTCCTCATAGGCGCGCTGGCCCCAGGTCTCGATCGGCGAGTTGCGCATCACCCGCATCCGCTGGAACGCGCCCATGTCGTCGGGCGCGCGCGGCGGAGCCGGCGGGACCAGGGGACGCCGCGTGACCGTGATGTCGTAGACTTCGGCTATGCTCATGGTCCTCGCTTCCTGCCTCACGCAATGGCCGATCCGGCCACGCGATCCCGGCGCCATGAAGGCGCGCGGACCCTGCACAAGACCTAATAAGTCAGCTCGGCAACTGCAATCCGATTCTCCGACGCCGGCCAGGCCCGCGCCACGATGCGTTCGCTGTTGAAGATCGCGGCCACCGGACGGCCGAGATCGGCCGCGGGGAGCCGCAACGTCGTCACCGCATCGGTCGGCACGCCGGATTTGACATCGGCCGGTTCCTTGCCGTCGAGCAGCACGATATCGCGCGGTAGCCCGAAATAGCCACGCGGCCGTGACATCAGCATGATGGCGCCCGCACCGGCATCGGCAGGCAGCAGCGGTCGCGCCGCGCGCAGATGCACGATCTCGGAGGAACGCGGAAACGGCGAGCGATAGATATGCGTCGTCACGGCACCCGGCGAGGTCAGCACGAATTCGAGCGGCCAGGATGGATCGACCTGCGCCGGCCCCCAGCGGCCGTCGGCGCCGGTCTGCGAGCTGTGCAGCGGGCCACTGAGGCGCTCGCCGGTTTCCGCCGACACGCGATAGATGTCGACCGTGGCACCCTGCACCGGCCGGTTGGTCGGCACGCCGCCGGGCGTGCCCGTGACGAGGCCGCTCAACCTCACCGCCGTCTCCGGCACGATCTCGATCCGCGACGGCTCGCGCCCCGCGATGAATTTGAAGATCTCGCGAAAGGCGCGCGGATGATACGCGGTCTCGCGATGATCCACGGCGCCGAGCACCAGATTGGTCGCGCCTTTCAGCGCCGGACCTTCGGACGTGACGTTGGTCGGCGTGCCCGGCTTGCCGATGAAGCGGCCGTCGGCTTGCGCATATTTGTCGAGGCCATCGCTGCGCAAGGTCAGGAATGCGGTGCCGGCAGTCACTTCGCTGTCGCCGTCGTTCAACCCGCGCAGGAACGGGCCGCGCCCGTTGAACTCGTTGCCGAGCCCGTCGTCCGAGGCATACACACCGTGATTGGGCGTGCCGCACAGCACCGCGTGGCTGATGTCACCGCCGCCGCCATTCTTGACATAGTTGCGGATCGCATTGCCGCCGCGCGAATTTCCGACCAGCGCGATACGCGCGGCGCCGCTCTTCTGCTTCAGCTCCCTGACCGCATCGGTGAGCTCGCGGCGCGCGTCCTCGGTCGAGGAACGGCCCGCCTGCTCGACCTTGTCGTCGGTGCGCGCCAAGGGATCGGTGAAATTGATCGCGGCCATCCGCTCGCGCGGCACGCCGTTGGATTCCATCCGCCAGAGCGTCGTCAACCAGAGCGCTGCGTGATCGCCATTGCCGTGCACGAACAGGATCGGCGGGATCTCGCCGGCGGGCGCCGGCTGGGCCAGCGCCGACTGAACCAAGGCCGCCTGCGCCAGCCCCGGGACGGCAAGACGGCCGGCCAGCAGGGACAGCGAGCCGGCCCCTTGCAAAATTGTTCGCCGCGACAGCACCATTGGTCCCCTTCCCAAAACCTTCCTTAGGTCTTTCAGTGCTTTAGCTGTGTCCTGCAGCCCGTAAGGATACCGTAAACGCTGGACAGGACACGCGTTTCGCGGGCATCAGTGATGAGCCGGAATCATTCAACAAGCCATAGCAGGCCAACCGGAACCGGATATGACCGCACCGCCTGATCGACCCGACAGTATCACTGCGCCGTTGCGGCACTCAATCTTCAGGCGAATCTGGCTCGCCAGCCTGCTCTCCAATCTCGGCATCCTGATCCAGGGCGTCGGCGCCGCCTGGGCGATGACCCAGATGACCGCCGAGGCCGACAAGGTCGCGCTGGTGCAGACCGCGCTGATGCTGCCGGTGATGCTGATCGCGATGCCGGCCGGCGCCATCGCCGACATGCATGACCGCCGCATCGTGGCGCTGGTGTCGCTGGCGATCGCGCTCTCCGGCGCCACCACGCTGACGGTGCTGGCCTGGCTCAATCTGGTGACGCCGAATATCCTGCTCGCGTTGTGCTTCGTGGTCGGGAGCGGCATGGCGCTGTTCGGCCCGGCCTGGCAATCCTCGGTCAGCGAGCAGGTGCCGTCGGAGACGCTGCCCGCCGCGGTCGCGCTGAACGGCATCAGCTACAACATCGCGCGCAGCTTTGGACCTGCGATCGGCGGCATTGTGGTCGCCTCCGCCGGCGCCGTGGCGGCCTTCGCCGCCAATGCGGTGCTGTACCTGCCGCTGCTCGTCGTGCTGTTCCTGTGGAATCGCGTCAGCGAGCCGTCGCGGCTGCCGCGCGAGCGGCTCAACCGCGCGATCGTCTCCGGCGTGCGCTACATCACCAATTCGCCGTCGATCAGGATCGTGCTGACCCGAACCATGGTGACCGGCATCATCGGCGGCTCGGTCTCGGCGCTGATGCCGCTGGTGGCGCGCGACCTGCTGCATGGCGGCGCGCAGACCTACGGCATCATGCTCGGCGCCTTCGGCATGGGCGCGGTGATCGGCGCGCTCAACATCAGCGAGATCCGCAGCCGGCTCAGCGGCGAAGCCGCGATTCGCGTCTGCGCATTGACGATGGGTGCAGCGATCGCCGCGGTTGCCGTGAGCAGGCAGCCGGTGATCACCGCCGCCGCGCTGGTGGTTGCCGGCGCGGTGTGGATGCTCGCGATCGCGCTGTTCAACATCGGCGTGCAGCTGTCGGCGCCGCGCTGGGTCGCGGGGCGTTCGCTTGCGGCCTTCCAGGCCTCGATCGCCGGTGGCATTGCGATCGGAAGCTGGTGCTGGGGCCGCATCACGGACCTCGGCGGCGTCGAGATGGCGCTGTTGATCTCCGCCGGGCTGATGTTGCTGTCGCCGCTGCTCGGCATCTGGCTCCGGATGCCGCCGGTCGGCGCACGCAACGAGGACGCGACCGATATGCTGGCCGATCCCGAGGTGCGGCTGCAATTGACCGGGCGCAGCGGGCCGCTGGTGGTCGAGATCGAATACCGGGTGGCGCAGGACAATGCCCGCGCCTTCCACAACGTGATGCAGGACGTGCAGCTCAGCCGCCAGCGCAACGGCGCCTATGGCTGGTCGATCGCGCGCGACATCGCCGATCCCGAATTGTGGACCGAGCGCTATCATTGCCCGACCTGGCTCGACTTCCTGCGCCAGCGCAACCGCGCCACCCAGATCGAGCGCGAGCTGCATCAGAAGGCGGCCGACTTCCACATCGGCGCCGAGCCGATCCGCGTGCGCCGGATGCTGGAGCGTCCGTTCGGCTCGGTACGCTGGAAGGACGAGACCCCGGACCGCGCCGCCAAGGAGGTGATCCCGGTGGTCGCGACCGCGGCAGGCAGTAGCACGTGACGAAGCGCGTTACTGCCCGTTATCGGTGAGGGTCTGCTGGCAGGCCTTGCTGAGGCGGCTGCGGTGCTCCTTCAGGCAGGCCAGCACGACCTGATCGCCCTCGCTGAGATGGGCGCGGCAGAACCGCGAGGCGTCGCGTGAGCAGGCATCACGCCCCTGCTGCTGTGCCGAGGCGGCCGACGTCAACAGAACCAGTGCAACGACGGCGAATAGAAATCGGGTCATCTTCAAAGCCTCTAAGGAATGCAACGCCGGTTCTATAGCGTTTCAGGGCCGCGAAGAAGCTTGAAACCGGGGGCGAAGCGGCAGGTTCCGCCTCGAGATGACGATCGGAGAGAGGCCTGCGTCTCGTCGCCGCGGGTCTGCCCCGCCAAACGTGACGCAAAATCACTCGGCGGCGGCCCTGCGCTGGGCGGCGAGATCGCGGTCCAGCACGACGCGGCAGCCGCTGCTCAGCTGGGAGCGATTCTTGACCATGCAGGCGGTGATCCTCGGGATGTTCGGGATCTCCGCGCTGCACAGGCGGAACGCATCGCCAGAGCACATCTGCTGCGCCTCGGCGCTGAACGCCAAGCTCGCGGTCGACGACAGCAAGGAAACGGCGGCCGCAAAAGCCAACGCGACACTGGCTCTGCGAACGGCACGCTCCAGAACCTGGCTCTTCGAGACGGTGGTCATGGTCGGCTCCCATCGGCGCCGCAACTGGCGGGGCCCTTTGTTTTGATGGGTCCAATCCTGCACGGGAGCGAGCCGGCCGACTGTGATGGTCATCACGCAGCCGTAAGCCGCACTTTTTCTTGTCCTT
The DNA here is from genome assembly GCA_036383375.1 of Bradyrhizobium sp. Taxonomy (GTDB): domain Bacteria; phylum Pseudomonadota; class Alphaproteobacteria; order Rhizobiales; family Xanthobacteraceae; genus Bradyrhizobium. The sequence continues at coordinate 15,356 of DASVOL010000817.1, forward strand.
CCGGCGCCGTGTTGGGATCGCGTTAAGACCTTGTTGGCATTAATCGCTCGTTACGGGTGTGGCGTATCCTTGAGTTCCGAGAGAGTGTAGCGATGCGTAGTGCGTTGGGCCTGATGCTGGCCAGTGTTGTAGCGGCGATCGTGATCGCCGGAGTGTGGTTCTGGACCTCCTCGCCGCGTGCCGACGCGGCTCCTCCGCAGACAACTGCCGCAGCCAAGGCCGATCCGCTTCCTGCGGCCGCGGCAAAGCAGGCTGCCAGGGACGATGTCGAGACGACTGCCGCGCTGTCGAAGCGCGCCGACGCCAGCCAGCCGGCAGCCCTGGCCGCAGCCCCCGCACCGGCGGCGCCCGCCCCGGTCGCAGCCATGCCCAAATGCGCCAATCCCGATGCGCTCGGCATCACCCGCACCGTCGTCGTCGACACCACCGGCGGCCCGGGCTTCGGCTTCCTGCAGTACAAGCAATATGACTTCCTGACCGACCATGAGGTCGTGCTGACCTTCGACGACGGTCCGTGGCCGACCACGCCCGCCGTACTCAAGGCGCTGGCGGACGAGTGCACCAAGGCGGTGTTCTTCCCGATCGGCCTGCACACCACCTATCATCCGGACATCCTCCGCCAGGTCGCCGCCGCCGGCCACACCATCGGTGCCCACACCTGGTCGCACGCACATCTGGCGAGCAAGAAGCTCACTGAGCAGCAGGCCAAGGACGAAATCGAGAAGGGCTTTAGCGCAGTGAAGCTGGCGCT
>DASVOL010000818.1:0-8721 GCA_036383375.1 Bradyrhizobium sp.
AGGGCGAAGGCATGGCACTGGTCGAGGCCGTCAAGTAATTCGGCGCAAGCACCGACGGGGACACCATGACAGCACCACGCGATAAATTCGGCCGACCGATCGTCGTCGTGACCGGCATGGGAATCGTGACGTCGCTGGGCGGCGGCAAGACCGACAATTGGAAGCGCCTCAGCGCGGGCGAGTCCGGCATCAAGACCGTCACGCGCTTCCCGCTCGACAGCATGAAGACGACGATGGCCGGCGCCGTCGATTTCGTTACCGTCGATCCGTTCTCCTCGACCAGCCTGTCGCAGCGCCTGGCGGAAATTGCAGCCGAAGAGGCGCTCGAGCAATCCGGCCTCGGCAGCAAGGGCGACTTCCCCGGCCCGCTGTTCCTGGCGGTCGCACCGATCGAGACCGAATGGCCGCAGCGGCTCGAAGTCGCGCGCGACGTTCCGAGCAAGGACTTTGGCATCATCGAATACCTCGCGACCTGCAGCGGCGGCAAGTTTTCGCACTTTCACCGGCGCTTCACCTTCGGCTCGGTCGCGCTCAGCCTCGCTGAGACCTTCGGCACCAAGGGGTCACCGATTTCGCTCTCGACGGCCTGCGCATCCGGCGCGACCGCGATCCAGCTCGGCGTCGAGGCGATCCGCCGCGGCGAAACCGATGCGACGCTGTGCATCGCCACCGACGGCTCGGTCAATCCCGAAGCCATGGTGCGCTTCTCGCTGCTGTCGGCCCTTTCCACCCAGAACGATCCGCCGCAGGCCGCCTCAAAGCCGTTCTCGAAGAACCGCGACGGCTTCGTGATGGCCGAAGGCGCCGGCGCGCTGGTGTTGGAAAGCTATGATGCCGCGATCGCGCGCGGAGCGCGCATCCTCGGCGTCGTCGCCGGCTGCGGCGAGCTCACCGATTCCTTCCACCGCATCCGCTCGGCCCCGGATGGCAAGCCGGCGATCGGCTGCGTGCGCAAGACGCTTGCGGACGCAGGCATGGAGCCCGAGCAGATCGATCACATCAACGCGCACGGCACCTCGACGCCGGAAAACGACAAGATGGAATATCTTGCCACCGCGGCGGTGTTCGGTGACCACACCGCGAACATCCCGGTGTCGTCGAACAAGTCGATGGTCGGCCACACTATCTCGGCGGCCGGCGCGGTCGAGGCGATCTACTCGCTGCTGACACTAGAGCACCAGCGGATCCCGCCGACCATCAATTACGAGGTGCCGGATCCGGCGATTCCGTTCGACGTGGTCGGCAACAAGGCGCGCGACGCCAAGGTGACCGCCGTGATGTCGAACTCGTTCGGGTTCGGCGGGCAGAACGCTTCGCTGATCCTGACGCGCGAGCCGGCCTAGCGCCCTCGCCGCATCAGATGAAACGCCTGCTCCTTCGCGCCCGCGCGCATCTGCGTGATGCCGCAAAGCCTGTGACCGATGCGGCGATCGGCGGGCTGACCATCGGCCTGCTCCGCACCACGCGCTATTTCGATCCGGAGAAGACCGCACGGTTCTTCGGCCGTGCCGCGCATTTCATCGGCCGCCGGCTGCGCGAGGACCGCATCGGCCGCGACAATCTGACGGCCGCCTTCCCGGAAAAGTCACCGCAGGAGATCGAAGAGATCCTGACCGGTGTCTGGCACAACCTCGGACGCATCGGCGCTGAATTCGCGCACATCGACCGCATCTGGGACCACGATCCCCGAGATCCCGACAAGCCGGGCCGCGTCGAATTCTCGGCGCGCAGCAAGCAGCTGTTCGACCAGTTGCGTGACGACGGCAAGCCGGCCTTGTTCTTTGCCGCACATCTCGGCAACTGGGAGCTCTCTCCGATTGCCGCGGCGGCACATGGGCTCGATGCTACGATTCTGTTCCGGCGGCCGAACATCGAAGCCGCCGACCGCGCCATCGAACGCATCCGCGCGGTCAATCTGGGCACGCTGGTGCCGGCAGGCCGCGACGCGCCGCTCAAGCTGGCGCAGGCGCTGAAGAACGGCCAGCACGTCGCGATGCTGGTCGACCAGTATTTGACCAACGGCGTTCCCGTCACTTTCTTCGGCCGCAAGACCACCGCTAACCCGCTGCTGGCGCGCCTGCGCCGGCAGATCGAGTGCCCGATCCACGGTACCCGGATCATCCGCCTGCCCGACGGCCGCTTCCGCGGCGAAGTCACCGAGGAAGTGAAGCCGGTGTTCGACGCATCCGGCCAGATCGATATCCAGGGCACGATGCAGGCGATCACCGACATCGTCGAGGGCTGGGTCCGCGAATATCCGGATCAGTGGCTCTGGTTGCACCGGCGCTGGCGGTAGGGCGACGCCACCCTTGCGACGCGCAAGCGCGCGTCACTTCCCGGTCTTCACCCGCGTCCACAAGCGATTGATGATCCGCTGCGTCGCCGGATCGCGCGCCGTGATCACGAACAGCTTCTTCTGCATCGCCTCGTCGGGATAGATGTTCTTGTCGTTGAAGATCTTCGGATCGATCAGCTTCTGGCTCGCCAGATTGCCGTTGGCATAGGACAGGAAGTTCGAGTTCTTCGCCGCAACGTCGGGACGGTAGAGGTAGTTGATCAGCTCATAGGCTTCCGCGACGTTCTTTGCGTCGGCCGGAATCGCGAGATTGTCGAAGAACATCTGCGCGCCCTCCTTCGGGATCGTGTAGCCGATCTCGACGCCGGACTTGGCCTCCGCCGCGCGGCTGCGCGCCTGCATGATGTCGCCCGACCATCCGACCACGAAGCAGATCTCACCGGAAGCCAGCGCGCTGAGATATTCGGACGAGTGGAATTTGCGCACATAGGGCCGGATCTTGATGACGAGATCGGCGGCCTTCTCGAGGTCAGCCTGCTTGGTCGAGTTCGGGTCGAGGCCGAGATAGCTCAGCGCCGCCGGCAGGATGTCGTCGGCGGAATCCAGCATGTGGATGCCGCAGTCCTTGAACTTGGCGAGGTTCTCCGGCTTGAACACCATGTCCCAGCTGTCGATCTTGGCGTCGGGCCCGAGGATCTTCTCCGCCATCTTGACGTTGTAGCCGATGCCCGTGGTGCCCCACATGTAGTTGGCGCCGAAATTGTTGCCGGGATCGTAGGTGGCGAGCTGACTGGTGACCACGGGCCACGCATTGGCGAGGTTCGGCAGCTTCGACTTGTCGAGCTTGAGGAACACCTTCGCGGTGATCTGGCGTTGCAGGAAATAGCCGGTCGGCACCACGACGTCGTAGCCCGACTTGCCCGCGAGCAGCCGCGTCTCCAGCGTCTCGTTGGCGTCGAACGTATCGTAGACGACCTTGATGCCGGTTTCCTTGGTGAAGTCCTCGAGGACTCCCGGCGCCATGTAGTTCGACCAGTTGTAGAAGTTGACCGTGCGCTCCTCCGCGCTGGCGGAGGCAGCGAACAACAGAACCGTGGCGATCATGCCTGCGAGGCTGACGAGACGACGGCTCTGCTTCTGCATTCTGGTCTACCTCTTGCGACGATGCACGGCGTCGGACAACCGCTCCAGCGCGGTGTCGAGCGTCGAGTCCTTCTTGGCGAAACAGAAGCGCACCACCGACGTCACCGCATCCTGCTCGTAAAACGCCGACACCGGAATAGCGGCGACCTTGTAATCCTGCACAATTCGCCAGCAGAACTCCGCATCGGTCTCGTTCAGTCCGAGGGGCGACAGGTCGACCGTGAGGAAGTAGGTCCCCTGCGACTTCAGCACCGGAAAGCCAATGCTCTCCAATCCCTTGGTCAGGCGGTCGCGACTCCGCGCCATGTCCTTGCGCATGTCGAGGAAGTAGTCGTCCGGCTTGTTGAGGCCGTACGCCACCGCCGCCTGCAGATTGGGCGCGGTCGTGAAGGTGAGGAACTGGTGCACCTTGGCGGCGACGCGCAGCAGCGGCGGCGCAGCGCAGACGAAGCCGATCTTCCACCCGGTCAGCGAGAAGATCTTGCCCGCGCTGCCGACCTTGATGGTGCGGTCGCGCATGCCCGGGATCGTGATCAGCGGGATGTGCTCGCGGCCGTCGAACACGACGTGCTCCCAGACCTCGTCGCAGATCGCGACCACGTCGAACTCCTGACAGTACCGCGCCAGCAGTTCGAGGTCCTCGCGCGGATAGACCACCGCCGCCGGGTTGAGCGGATTGTTGAACAGCACCGCCTTGGTCTTGTGGTTGAAGACGCTGCGCAGCATCTCCTCGTTCAGCCGCCACTCCGGCGGCTCGAGCCGCAACAGCCGCGGAATGCCGCCGGCCTGGCGGATGATCGGCAGATAGGAATCATAGACCGGCTGGAAGCACACCACCTCGTCGCCCGGCTCGACCACCGACAGGATCGAAGACGTCAGCGCCTCGGTGCCGCCGGAGGTGACCATCACCTCGGTCATCGGATCGAGCTTGAGCCCGTGCCAATGCCCGTAATGCGATGCGATCGCCTGACGCAGTTCCGGAATGCCCATCATCGACGGATACTGATTGTAGCCGTTGATGGACGCGTCCGCGGCGGCGCGGCGGATGTCCTCGGGTCCGGGATCGTCGGGAAAGCCTTGGCCGAGATTGATGGCGTTGTTGTCGCGCGCAGCCTGCGACATCGCCTCGAAGATCGTGACGGGAAGGTCCGCGAAGACCTTGTTCATGGAGGTCATGTCAGGGATCAGCCGCCCGTCTTGGTGGGCAGTCCCGCCGCCTTCCAGCCGATGATGCCGCCCGCCAAATGCTTGTCGTACGGCAGGCCCGCGGCCTGGGCGGCCAGCGAGGCCGTCACCGAGCGCTTGCCGGAGCGGCAGGCGAACACCACCTGCTTGCCCTGCGGATCGGGAATCGCCGCTGGATCGAACGTCGACAGCGGCACCACGACGCCATCGGGATAGGCCTCGACAGCGACCTCATTGGGCTCGCGGACGTCGACCAGGAGATAGCGGCCCTCCGCTATGCCGTTCGACACCTCGTCCGGAAACAAATCTTCCACCTTGTGGTCCGCCACGGAAATATCCTCCCGACTATCCGATTGGCGAGCATCGCGGCCCGCCTGTCCGGGCCGCAAAGTCGCCTCTCGCGCGGAGAAAATCAAGCACCCGAAACGGGTTAGATGGCTTGCAGGATGTGATTGGCGGAAACGCCGGATCGTGGCCCCTAGATCGTGACTTGGGTGCCGACCTCGACCACCCGCCCGGTCGGGATCTGGAAATAGTCGGTGGCATCGTTCGACGAGCGGCTCAGCGCGATGAACAGATGGTCCTGCCAGCTCGGCATGCCCGAATGCGCCGCCGGCTTCAGCGCACGGCGCGACAGGAAGAACGAGGTCGACATGATGTCGAACTGCCAGCCGAGCTTGCGGGCGATCGCCAGCGTCTTCGGCACGTTCGGCTGCTCCATGAAACCGAACTTCAGCGTCACCTTGGCGAACGTCTCGGTCAGCTGTTCCATCCGCACCCGCTCGGACGGATCGATGCGCGGCGTCGGCGCGGTCTCGATGGTCAGGATGACATTCTTTTCGTGCAGCACCTTGTAGTGCTTGAGGCTGTGCATCAGCGCGGTCGGGGCGCTGACGGGATCGCTGGTCAGGAACACCGCAGTCCCGGAGACCCGCTGCGGCGGCCGCTTCTCCAGCATCGCGACGAGATCGGCGAGCGGGAACTCCAGCTTGCGCGACTTCTCGAACAACAGCCGGCTGCCGCGCCGCCAGGTGTACATCACCACAATCATGGCCCCGCCGAGCGCAAGCGGCACCCAGCCGCCCTCGAACACCTTGAGCAGGTTGGCGGCCAGGAACGTGATGTCCAGGAACAGGAACGGCGCGACCAGCGCCGCGGCGGCGATCGGCGACCAGCGCCAGACCTTCCAGATCACCACAAAGCCCATCATCGCCGTCACCACCATGGTGCCGGTCACGGAGATGCCGTAGGCCGACGCCAGCGCGCTCGATGAGCGGAACATCAGCACCAGCACGATCACCGCGATGAACAGGAACCGGTTGATGCGCGGCATGTAGATCTGGCCGGAATGCGCTTCCGAAGTGTGGCGGATCTCGAACCGCGGCATCAGGCCGAGCTGGATCGCCTGTCGGGTCAGCGAGTAGGCGCCGGTGATGACGGCCTGGCTCGCGATCACGGTCGCCATGGTCGCAAGCGCGACCATCGGGATCAGCGCCCAGTCCGGGAACATCAGGAAGAACGGATTCTCGATGCCCTTGGGATCGCCGATCAGAAGCGCGCCCTGCCCCAGATAGTTCAGCGCCAGCGACGGCAGCACGATGAACAGCCACGCGGTCTGGATCGGGCGTTTGCCGAAATGGCCGAGGTCGGCATAGAGAGCCTCCGCGCCGGTCACCGCGAGGAAGACCGCACCGAGGGTGATGAAGCCGATCACGCCGTGATGCAGCATGAACGACACCGCCAGGATCGGGTTGAACGCGTACAGCACCTCGGGATGCCGCACGATCTGCGGCAGCGCCGCGATCGCGATCACGGCGAACCAGACGCACATCACCGGGCCGAAGAACGCCGCGACGCGCGCGGTGCCGCGCGACTGCACCGCGAACAGGACGACCAGGATCACCACCGTGAGCGGGACGACATAGGGATCGAATGTCGAGGTGACGAGCTTGATGCCTTCGATCGCCGACAGCACCGACAGCGCCGGCGTGATGACGGCATCGCCGTAGAACAGCGCGCCGCTGATGATGCCGAGCAGCACGATCGCGGCGGCGCCCTTGGTGGCCGCGCGCTGCGCCAGCGCCATCAGGGCCAGCGTGCCGCCCTCGCCATTGTTGTCGGCACGCAGCAGGATCACGACATATTTGAGCGTGACGACCACGATCAGCGCCCACAGGATCAGGCTGAGCACGCCGAGCACCGCATGCGCCGTCACGGCGCCCTCGCCGCCAGCAGCCGCGACCACGGCTTCGCGCAGCGCGTACAGCGGGCTGGTGCCGATATCGCCATAGACGACGCCGATGCTGCCCAGCATCAGCGCCTTGAAGGTGGCGGTTGAATGCGCCTCGCCATGGCCGTTTGCCGCGGGCGTTTCCGCCGCGGTGATCGCACTCTCGGATGACATGGGAAGCTGCGCCTCTGTCTTCTGCCGCACTGCACAATGCCGGGTTGCAGGCCTATACTCCCGGCAGGAATGCATAGGTTAGCCCGGATTTAGGCCTCCGCCATGCATATCACGCATAGATCACGGCTTTTCAACTGTAGAATCCGTTGCCGCATCAAATAGTTACCTGAGTACCCACTTCAACGACCCTGCCGGTCGGAATCTGGAAATAGTCGGTGGCATCGTTGGCGGAGCGGCTCATCGCGATGAACAGGTGGTCCTGCCACTGCGGCATCCCGGACTGGGCGGATGGCTTCAGCGACCGCCGCGACACGAAAAACGAGGTCGACATGATGTCGAACTGCCAGCCGAGCTTGCGCGCGATCGCGAGCGCCTTCGGCACGTTGGGCGATTCCATGTAGCCGAAGCGCAGCCGCACCGCGGTGAACTTGTCGCTGACCTTCTCCATGGTGACGCGCTCCGACAGGTCGACGCGCGGCGTCGGCGCGGTCTCGATGGTCAGGATCACATTGTGCTCGTGCAGTACCTTGTTGTGCTTGAGATTGTGCAGGAGCGCGGTCGGCACGAAGCTGGGATCGCTGGTCAGGAACACCGCGGTGCCTTTGACGATATGCGGCGGTCGCTTCTCCAGACTGTGGATCAGGTCGCGCAGCGGCACCTCGATGCGGCGGGTCTTGGCGATGAGGATCGCCGCGCCACGGCGCCAGGTCCAGATCATCGTCGCCATCACGACGCCGAACAGCAGCGGCACCCACGCGCCCTCGAACAGCTTCAAGAGATTGGCGCTGAAGAAAGTCATGTCGACGATCACGAACGGCAGGATCAATGCGGCTGCCGACGCCACGCGCCAGTTCCACAGCTTCCAGATCACGATGAAGCCCATGATGCCGTCGGCGACCATGGTGGTGGAGACGGCGATGCCGTAGGCCGAGGCCAGCCCGCTCGAGGTGCGGAACAGCAGCACCAGTAGCAGCACGCCGATCAGCAGCAGCCGGTTGACGCGCGGCAGATAGATCTGGCCGGCATGGGTCTCCGAGGTGTAGCGGACCTCGAAGCGCGGCAGCAGCCCGAGCTGCACCGCCTGGCTGATCAGCGAATAGGCGCCGGTGATCACAGCCTGGCTCGCGATCACGGTCGCAGCGGTGGCGAGCCCGATCAGCGGCAGCAGCAGCACGTCAGGCACCATGCGATAGAACGAGTTCTCGATCGCGGCGGGATCGGACAGCACCAGCGCGCCCTGCCCGAAATAGTTCAGCAGCAGCGACGGCAGCACGAAGAACAGCCAGCCGGACTGGATCGGCTTGCGTCCGAAATGCCCGAGATCGGCGTAGAGCGCCTCGCCGCCGGTCACCGCGAGGAACACCGCGCCGAGCGTCACCAGGCCGACGGTGCCGTGGGTCAGCAGGAACTGGATCGCGTAATAGGGATTGATCGCCGCCAGCACTGACGGATCGTCCATGATGTGGACCAGCCCCATCACCGCGAGCGAGGCGAACCACACCACCATCACCGGCCCGAAGGCGGAGGCGACGCGCGCGGTGCCGGTGCGCTGCACCGAGAACAGCAGCACGAGGATCAGGATCGTCAGCGGCACCACATAGTGCTCGAGATGCGGCGTGGCGAGCTTGAGGCCTTCGACCGCCGACAGCACCGAGATCGCCGGCGTGATCATGGAATCGCCGATGAACATCGA
>DASVOL010000819.1:0-8432 GCA_036383375.1 Bradyrhizobium sp.
CAGGGCCGCACCGCTGCGTTCGAGCGCCAGGAGCCCAATATCGGCGGCCGCACGGCGCCCTCGATCGCGCCCGCGCATGAAGATCACGACGAGGACGAAGACGAGGCCGAGGCTTTCGACGACGAGGAAGAAGAGGACGACGAGGAGGAAGCTCCGGTCGCCCGCGCCCCGCGCAAGAAGGCCGAGCCGAAGCCGAAGAAGAAGAACTCCGACAAGTTCGAGCTGCCGTCGGTCTCCGTGCTCAGTGCGCCGAAGGCAAGCGATCGCCAGCCGCTGAGCAAGGCCGAGCTCGAAGCCAACTCGCGCTCGCTCGAAGGCGTGCTGCAGGATTTCGGCGTGCGTGGCGAGATCGTCAAGGCCAATCCGGGACCTGTGGTCACGCTGTACGAACTGGAGCCCGCGCCCGGCATCAAGTCGTCGCGCGTGATCGGATTGTCCGACGACATCGCCCGCTCGATGAGCGCGCTGTCGGCGCGCGTCGCCGTGGTCGCCGGCCGCAATGCGATCGGCATCGAGCTGCCGAACGCGCATCGCGAGAAGGTCTATCTGCGCGAGCTGCTGGTCGCCAAGGAAAGCGTCGATTCGGTTGCGAAGCTGCCGCTGTGCCTCGGCAAGACGATCGGCGGCGATCCCGTGATCATCGACCTCGCGCGCACGCCGCATATGCTGATCGCCGGCACCACCGGCTCCGGCAAATCGGTCGCGATCAACACCATGATCCTGAGCCTGGTCTACCGGCTGCGTCCGGATCAGTGCCGCCTGATCATGGTCGACCCGAAGATGCTCGAGCTCTCGGTCTATGACGGCATTCCGCATCTGCTGACGCCCGTCGTCACCGACCCGAAGAAGGCGGTGGTCGCGCTGAAATGGGCCGTGCGCGAGATGGAAGAGCGCTACAAGCGGATGGCCAAGCTCGGCGTGCGCAACATCGACGGCTACAATGCGCGCCTGGTCGAAGCCAAGGCCAAGGGCGAAGAGCTGACGCGCACCGTGCACACCGGCTTCGACAAGGAGAGCGGCAAGGCGATCTACGAGGAAGAGAAGCTCGACCTCGAGCCGCTGCCCTACATCGTCATCATCGTCGACGAAATGGCCGACCTGATGATGGTCGCCGGCAAGGACATTGAAGGCGCGGTGCAGCGCCTCGCGCAGATGGCGCGCGCCGCCGGCCTGCATGTGATCCTCGCCACGCAGCGGCCGTCGGTCGACGTCATCACCGGCACGATCAAGGCCAACTTCCCGACCCGCATCGCCTTCCAGGTGACCTCGAAGATCGACAGCCGCACCATCCTCGGCGAGATGGGCGCCGAGCAGCTGCTCGGGCAGGGTGACATGCTCTACATGGCAGGCGGCGGCCGCATCAGCCGCGTGCACGGCCCGTTCGCATCCGACGAGGAAGTCGAGAAGGTGGTGCGTCATCTGAAGACGCAGGGCCAGCCGGAATACCTCGAAGCCGTCACCGCGGAGGAGCCGACCGACGAGGACGGCGCCGTGTTCGATGCCACCGGCATGGGTGGCGACGGCGGTGGCGACCTGTTCACGCAGGCGGTTGCGATCGTCAAGCGCGACCGCAAGGCGTCGACCTCCTACATCCAGCGCCGGCTGCAGATCGGCTATAACCGCGCAGCCTCGCTGATGGAGCGGATGGAACTTGAGGGCATCGTCGGCCCGGCGAATCACGCCGGAAAGCGCGAAATCCTGGTCGGGGAGGAAGAAGGCCAGTTCTGACCGGGGGCGATCATCACGGAAAAACCATATCTCCCTCGGAAGAGGCGGGATAAAATCCGGCGAAGCGGGACGAGCGTCGAACAGAGACCTGACATATCTGATGGCAAAACATCTCATTGACCGCGGCACGCGCACTGCGCTGGCTCTTCTCGTCACCGCCGCGATCGCCGGCGGCGCGGCTGCGCAAAACGCACCGGCAACGCCGAAATCCGTAGCCAATGCGGGACCTAAGGCTGCGCCGAAGGCCAAGGACACCGGTACGCAGAGCAATGCGGACAAGGGCCCGGCCACCACCGGCGCCACCCAGGCACCGCCGGAGCCGGTGATTCCCGATCCGCGCCGCAACGTGCCCGCCAACATCTTCCAGACCTTCGACGCCAACCAGAAGGCGCAGGCTGCCAAGGTCTCGGCCTATCTGTCGTCGCTGCAGACGCTGGTCGGGAATTTCGTCCAGGTCGGGCCCGACGGCACCAAGACCAAGGGCGATTTCTACATCCAGAAGCCCGGCAAGCTGCGCTTCGAATATGACAATCCGAGCACCATCGAGGTGATCGCCGACGGCTCGTCGGTCGCGGTGCGCGACCGCAGGCTCGCAACCCAGGACGTCTATCCGCTGTCGCAGACCCCGCTGCGCTATCTGCTGTCGGACCGCATCGATCTGATGAAGGACACCAACGTCGTCAGCGTCACTGCCGACGACGTGTTCGTCAGCATCACGATCGAGGAGAAACAGGCGCTGGTCGGCACCAGCCGCTTCCTGCTGATGATCGGCGCCAAGGACGGCAAGCTCAAGCAGTGGACCGTCACCGATCCGCAAGGCTACGACACGACCGTTGCGGTCTACAATCTCGACGCGACGCAGAAGCCCGATCCGGGGCTGTTCAAGATCGACTTCACGACCTATCCGGGTTCTTCGCCGGGCTAGCCATTTTGCGTAGGATGGGTAGAGCGCAGCGAAACCCATCGCTTTCGTGCCGCGGATTGAGATGATGGGTTTCGCTGCGCTCTACCCATCCTACAGGTCCTTGCTTGTGGACAAAGCGCTAACCCGCGCCGCGAACCGTGCTAAGACGCACCTCTCATGCGGTTCTCCGTCACCACCTGGAACATCAACTCGGTGCGCCTGCGCATCGACATCGTCGCCAAATTCCTGAAGAGCGTGCGGCCGGATGTCCTGTGCCTGCAGGAGACCAAATGCATCGACGACGCGTTTCCGCTGAAGCGCTTCAAGCGGCTCGGCTATGAGCATGTCGCGCTGAACGGGCAGAAGGGCTATCACGGTGTCGCCATCGTCTCGCGCCTGCCGTTCGAGACCACCGACATCCGGACATTCTGCGACAAGATCGACTCGCGGCACATCTCGGTTTCGTTCGGCGAGAAGGCGCAGCTTTCAAAGCCTCTGGTGCTGCATAATTTCTACGTGCCGGCCGGCGGCGACATTCCCGATCCCGCGCTCAATCCGAAGTTCGAGCACAAGCTGCAATTCCTCGACGAGATGAAGGCGTGCGAGCCGCTGCATCCGCGTGGCGACGACCGCCACATCCTTGTCGGCGACCTCAACGTCGCGCCGCATGAGCACGACGTGTGGTCGCACAAGCAGCTGCTGAAGGTGGTCTCGCACACGCCGGTCGAGACCGAGAAGTTGCTCGCAGCGCAGGCGCATGGCGAATGGTTCGACGTCGCGCGCGAGCGGATCCCGATGTCGGAAAAGGTCTACACCTGGTGGAGCTATCGCGCCGCGGACTGGACCGTCGGCGACCGCGGCCGCAGGCTCGATCACATCTGGGTCTCGCGCGCGCTGAAGGATCAGGTCAGCGACTTCAAGATCACCCGCGACGCCCGCAGCTGGGAGCGGCCGTCGGATCATGTGCCGGTCACGGCGGTGATGGAGGTTTAGTTCTTCAAGGCACTGAACTGTGTTCCGTCACCCTGAGGAGCGCGCTCTTGCGCGCGTCTCGAAGGGTCGACGGCCACCAGCCGGGCCGTGCATCCTTCGAGGCTCGCAAGAGCTCGCACCTCAGGATGACGGGACAAAAAAAGCCCTCGCCGGGACGACGAGGAATTACGTGCTCAACTTCCCGCCCGCCATCAAAATATCGCTCGCCAGCTGGCTGGTGCGCAGCGCGAGTTCGTCGCGGAGGCGGCGGGCTGCGGCCGGATCGCTTTCGAGCACGCGCTGGAACAGGCTGCGCGCGACGCGGATTACCGAGCCGCGCTCCAGTGCGGTCGCGGTCGAGGGCCGTTTCATCGCGACGATCAATGCGAGTTCGCCGATCAGCGCGCCGGGACCGGCGATGATCTCCGCGCCGCCTTCCTCGACCCGGAAGGTGCCGCGCTGCACGACATAGCCGGCATCGGCAGCGTCGCCGACCTTGAACAGCACTTCGCCTGCGTTGAAGTCACGTTGCTCGGAGCCGATCGCCAGCATGCGCAAGGAGCTGTCGCCCAACAGACGCATCGTCGGGACCTGCTCGAGCAGGGCTACGTCATCATCGATCGACATTCAGGGCCGGTAACCGCGGTGCGCCTCGATTTCACGAATCGTTGAGCGCGAAGCGTATCACGGCACCAGCTTGTAGCCACCGGCTTCCGTCACCAGGATTTCCGGGTTGGCGGCGTCCTTCTCGATCTTCTGGCGCAGGCGGTAGATGTGGGTTTCCAGCGTGTGGGTGGTGACGCCGGAATTGTAACCCCAGACTTCCTGGAGCAGGGTCTCGCGCGACACCGGCATCTGGCCGGCGCGGTAGAGGAAGCGCAGGATCGCGGTTTCCTTCTCGGTCAGCCGCACCTTGCGGGCATTGGCCCCGGTGAGCATCTTCGAGCCGGGCCGGAACGAGTAGGGGCCGACCGAGAACACCGCGTCCTCGCTGGCCTCGTGCTGGCGCAGTTGCGCCCGGATCCGGGCCAGCAGCACCGCGAAGCGGAACGGCTTCGCCACATAGTCGTTGGCGCCGCTTTCGAGGCCGAGGATGGTGTCGGAATCGGTGTCGTGGCCGGTCAGCATGATGATCGGGGCCTTGAAGCCGCCCTTGCGCAGGCTGCGGACCACTTCGCGGCCGTCGGTGTCGGGCAGGCCGACATCCATCAGGACCAGGTCGGGAGAATTGGCTTTGGCGGCAGTGGCGCCCTTGGCGCCGGTGTCGACTGCCGAGGCTTCGAATTCCTCGTGCAGGGACAGCTGCTCGACCAGCGTATCGCGCAGATCGGTATCGTCATCCACGATCAAGATCTTGCGGGCATTGGCCATAGGTACAATCCTTCGGGGGCGGGGCGGTCAGAAGCGGGGGGCGCTTATGGCCGTAGCATCGGCTAGATACGTGCTCAGGTAGGCCGTCGTTACCGATTCACAAGGCAGCGGCAGTCTACCTCAAATCCGGCGGGGCAGGACGTGAATGTCCTGTAATGCCGGGAGATAGAATGTTTGGGGCTTCCAAGGCAAGTTCAGTTTTGAACGATTCTCAAGGGAAGATCAGCTATTTCAATCACTTATATGACAGCGAAACGTGATCGCCCGCTCTCTGCCATCGAGGTCCATAGTGCCGCCGGCGATCCGCGCCGGGGCTGGCTGACCGCCGATGGCTGGACCGTTCCGGTGGCGCTTGGACGCGGCGGAATCCTCGCCAACAAGCGCGAAGGCGACGGCGGCACGCCGCGTGGCATCTTCCATCCCAGGCAGCTCTGGTGGCGTGCCGACCGCCACCGGCGTCCGGTAACCTTGCTGCCGGCCCGGCCGATCCGCCACGAGGACGCCTGGTGCGAGGACCCGGCGGATCGCCATTACAACCAGCCTGTCAGGCTCGACCGGGAGCAGGGCGGTGATCGCCTGACGCGCGAGGATCACCTCTACGACTTCATTGTCGAGATCGACCACAACGCTGCACCGCGCATCGCCGGCCGCGGCAGCGCCGTGTTCCTGCATCTGGCGCGGCCGAATTTCGCCCCGACCGCGGGCTGCGTCTCGATGACGAAAGCGTCGATGCTGCGGCTGCTGCGGCGGATGTCGCCGCAGACCCGGATCATCATCGGGTAAAGCATGATCCGGAAAAGTGTGAAGCGGTTTTCCGAAAGGATCATGCTCAAATAATAGATAGCTGAGCATCGGTTTTCCCACGCGACAATCGCGACGCGCTTGTGCTGAGATCATGCGCAACACAGAAAATTCCCGCGGGGATGAAATCGCATGCTCGACAACAACCAGATCGCCGCCGCCGCCAGAGTCCTGCACGATCACTGGCACGCGGGAACGAAACTCGCTGCGCTCGACGGCGCCATGCGGCCCCGCGACCGCGCCGAGGGCTACGCGGTGCAGGCCCAGCTGGAAAAGACATCGCGCGAAAAACTGTTCGGCTGGAAGATCGCGGCGACCAGCGCCGCCGGCCAGAAGCACATCAATGTCGCAGGCCCGCTGGCCGGACGCATCCTCGCCGAGACGTTGATCGCGGATGGCGGCACCGCATCGATGAAGGGCAACGCGATGCGCGTCGGCGAGCCGGAATACGCCTTCCGCATGGCGCGTGATCTCGCGCCGCGCGCGACGCCGTACAGCATCAGCGACGTGCTCGATGCGGTCGACACGCTGCATCCCGCAATCGAGATTCCGGATTCGCGCTTCACCGATTTCACATCCGCCGGCGAGGCCCAGCTGATCGCCGACAATGCCTGCGCGCATCTGTTCGTGCTCGGACGTGCGACGTCAGTGGATTGGCGCGCGATCGATCTGGTCGAGGAGCGCCCGACCATCACGCTGCGCAGCGAACGCTACATCGGCCACGGCAAGAACGTGCTCGGCGATCCTCGTGTGGCACTGGCATGGTGCGCCAACGAGCTGCGTGCGCTCGGGCTGACCTTGCGGGCAGGGGAGGTCGTCACGACAGGCACCTGCCATCCGCCGCTGCCGATCACGGCCGGCGACGAGTTCGCCGCCGATTTCGGCGCGATCGGAAGAGTGTCGGTGAAGTTCGCGTAAGCCGCGCGCTAACCGCGTACACGATGTCGTCCCTGCGAAAGCAGGGACCCATACTCCGCGGCCTCAGGAAAGGGCGCAGTCAGCAATCAAGCCAACACCGTCATCCTGAGGTGCGAGCGCTTGCGAGCCTCGAAGGATGCACGGCCCGGCTGGTGGCCGTCGATCCTTCGAGACGTCGCTTCGCGGCTCCTCAGGATGACGGGTTTGACGATGACAATCCTGGGCGAGATTCTAGCGAGAGCCAGGACGACGCTCAGAGATGCGCCACCGTCCGCGTCCCGAAAATCGCCGAACCTACCCGCACATGGGTGGCGCCCATCTGGATCGCCACGGCGAAATCCGCGCTCATGCCCATCGACAAATTCTTCAGCCCGTTGCGCGCGGCGATCTTGGCGCAGAGCGCGAAATGCGGCGCCGGGGCCTGGTCGACCGGCGGGATGCACATCAGTCCTGAAATCTGCAAGCCATAATTGTCGCGGCATGCCGCGATGAAGGTATCGGCATCCTGCGGCGCGACACCGGCCTTCTGCGGCTCCTCGCCGGTGTTGATCTGGACGAACAGCTCCGGATGCTTGCCCTGATTTTTGATTTCCTTGGCTAACGCTTCGCAAATGCTGGCGCGGTCGACCGAATGGATCGCATCGAACAGCGCGACCGCCTCCTTGGCCTTGTTCGACTGCAACGGTCCGATCAGATGCAGCTGTAGGCCCGGATGAGCCTGGATCAACTCCGGCCACTTGCCCTTGGCTTCCTGCACGCGATTTTCGCCAAATACGCGCTGTCCGGCGCGAATAATCGGCAAAATTGCGTCGCCTGCGAATGTCTTCGACACCGAAATCAAGGTCACCGACGCAGGGTCGCGACGCGCTTCCTTGCAGGCATGCGCGATCTCCTGCTCCACGGCGGCGAGGCCGTGTGGTGAATCAGCCGATAACGGCGCGGTCGGGCTTTGTGTCATGCTTGTGCCGTTCTCTGACAGGCGCGGGGGGTTGGCTCGAATTTTACCAAATTCGGGAAAGGCTTTTTGAAGCCCTTCACTCTACCTTGCGCCCGGGCAAGGGACCAGAATGTCGGGCGTCACTTTCAACCGCAACCGGGTCAAACTCAAGAAGGTTCTGGGCATCCGTGCCCGGCTCGCCTTGCTTGCGGTGATGCTGGTCGCGCCCTTGATGCTCGATCGCGTCCGCACGCTGGAGAATTTCCGCGCGACGCAGATCGCGCAGGCCGCGGCAGGCTATGCCAACCTCACCGCGCACGCCGCCGAAACCCAGCGCGAGGTGGTCTCTTCGGTCGAGACCATGCTGAAATCCGCCGCCTATATCCGCGCCTCCGGCGGCATCGGGCAGAGCTGCGAGGTGCTGCGCGCCAGCCTGCCGACGGTGCTGCCATGGATCCGCAGCATCATGTTCGTCTCCCGGGACGGCCTCGTGCAGTGTTCGACGCTCAACAGCCAGGTCGGGCTCAATCTCGGCGACCGCGAATATTTCAAGAAGGCGCAGGACAACCGCGGCTTCGTGTTCAGCGACTATCTGCGCGGCAGGACCAACGGCCGGCCGATGATGATGGCCGCCTATCCTGTGGCGGCGATCAATCCGGAGCTCGACTCCATCGTCGTCGCCGGCATCAACATCGACTGGCTGTCGCAGATCATGGGCAATCTCGGCGGCCAGCCCGGCATGTCGGCGGTTCTCGTCGACTCGACCGGCGTCGTGGTCGCAGCGCCCACGGATCATGCGAG
>DASVOL010000820.1:0-5752 GCA_036383375.1 Bradyrhizobium sp.
AGCTCGCGATCAGAAAGATCGAATAGTACTTGCCCAGCATTGCAAGCGACGCCGCGACACCCGCAGCAATCGCCCAGAGCGGCGCCCTGGTTTCAAAGGCGCGCAGGAAGCAATAGGTTGCAAGCGGCCAGACCGCGAGCAAGACGGCGTTGGCGTTGAAGCGCTGCGCATGAAACTGGTATGCCGGGGTCAGCATCAGCAGGAGCAGCACGATCAGGCGCTTGTGCCCGGTCACAAACCGTCTTGCAATCAGGTCGACGAACCACAATGCCAGCGCTGCATTGGTCATCGCCATCAGTTGCAGCGACCAGTCGGTGAGCGGAAAGACCAAGGTCCACGCACCGGTGATCCACCCCATCAACGGCGGATGCTTCGGATAACCCCATGCGAAATGCCGGCCATACGTCCAGGTCTCCAGCACGTCCGGATGCAGGCCGGCGCCGTGATAGGCGACCGACAGATACACCGTCCAGACGCCGACGAAGCAAACCAGCAGCAACGGCACCGACCACCCTGCCTCCACTCCCTCCAGCCATCGATTGAACGGACGGCGCCACGACGCCGGGCTGCGATCGGACCGCTTGGCCATCGCTGAGAACGCAAAATCGACCGGCATATCGTTCGGAAGCCTGGGGACGGAGATCGGAAAAGCGCGATGCGAGCCGCGTTGTCCGGCATGCTTTTCACGGCGACCATTACGATAGCCTGACGCGACCTCTGCCTCTGTCGACGTATCCTTGCGCGCGCCGAGGCGCCGTCATTCGCCGGTCATGTTGGTCGACGTCTCTGGCGGGGAATTCGCTGAGAGGGGATGCGCATGCGAAAGCTCGCTCGCTGTCGTGACGCCGATCGGCTTCGGAGCGCCGACGCGTGCGGCAGCCGCCCCGGTTACGGCGCAGCACGGCTGATTGACGGCTCGGCAATCGGCGCATTCGCCGGTACGGCGCCCCTGGTCGAGCCCATCGGACTGACCCGCATCAGGTGTCGATCCGATCGCCATTTCCATCCGCGGATGGCCGGTCGAGCCCCCAGGAAAAGGCCAATTACATCAATGCATTCGTGTGGACACCGCGGTTTTCTTCCCGGCCGTAATCTTATTGTAATCCGTCTGTAATGGTAGAAACATTGGTTTACACTTGGGAGAATACGGTGCGAGTTCTGGTCGTGGAGGATGACCCGCAGCTTGGGCCATGGCTGCGGGATACCTTGGCTACGGCCTTCGGCGCATCCGACATGGTCACAACGCTCGAGGAAGGGCGCGCCGCAGTTGCCGTGCGAAGCTTCGAGCTCGTCGTGATCGACCGTGGACTGCCGGATGGCGATGGTCTGGCGTTGCTGCGCGACCTGAAGCAGCAGAAGCCGAGCCCGGCGACGATCGTGCTGACGGCGCTCGATGACCCCCTCGATATTGCTCGCGCCCTCGACGACGGGGCGGACGACTACGTCGCCAAGCCGTTCGAGCCGATCGAGCTGATTGCCCGAGCCAAGGCCGTGCTGCGACGTCTGTTTCTCGATAGAGGGGCGATCGTCCGCATCGGCAATCTGAGCTACGACGTGCTCAATCGCGAGGTCTGCGTCGATCACGCGCCAATTGTGGTCCCGCGGCGTGAACTGGCGATTCTGGAAGCGATGGTCCGGCGCATCGGGCGCGTCGTCCTGCGCGAGACCCTTGAAGTTGCCGCTTACAGCTTTGACGACGAAATTCAATCGAACGCCATCGAAGCCCACGTTTCCCGGCTGCGCCGGCGTCTCCGCGCGGCCAACTGCAAGGTCGTCATCAAACCGGTGCGTGGCCTCGGCTATCTCTTGAGTGGTGAATGATGATTTTGCAGTGGCAAAGGCTCAAGCGCGTGCATCGCTCGATCGCGGTGCTGTCCGCGACGCTGATCGGCGCCGTGACGACCATCATGCTGCTCTGCGCGGCAGCCTTGCTGATCCGATTTGGCGGTGACGATGACGGCACCTGGGCCGCCGCCGACGTCGCCGATGCATTGAAGGAAGCCGTCATCCGCAACGAGACCGGGCAACTGGCACTCAAGCGGACCTCGAGGCTGGACGAGATCACCCGCGAATTCCCGACATTCTGGTATGTCGTGTCCGACAAGAGTGGAGAGGTCAGCTACGGCCCAGTCCCGAAGTGGCGTCCGCAAAAGACCCAGACATCGCGTGACGGGACGAGTTTCCTTGCCTACGCGTTTGACGGCGAAACCACCAATCTGAAAAAGATGTCCGCGGTCAGAAATACGCCTGTGGGTGAAGTGTGGATCGAAACCGGTGGCGTGGCCTATACGGCAGCGCAACTGACGACCGGAATGCTCACCGACGCGACCATCGTCGCGCTCCCGATCATCCTCGTCCTGGCGGCGACGGCGTTTACCGCGATGGTCTTCGTGCCGACGCTGATCGCGCGTCCCGTCCGGGCCGTAGCTGCGGCCGCCGAGATGATCGACGGGGTTTCGGATGGCCGCCGACTGCCGGAACAGGATGCGCCGGCCGAGCTCTTGCCTCTGGTCGCGGCTTTCAATCGCGCGCTATCGCGAATAGACGTCGCTTCGAAATCGCAACGAAATTTCCTGTCGAATGCGGCACACGAACTGCGTACGCCCTTGACCAATGCGCGCACCATACTCGAGCAGGTCGAGGACCCTCCATTGCGTGCCAGGCTGATCGCCGAGAACCAGAAGCTGTCGTCGATCGTCACCATGCTGCTCCAGCTGGCGCGTATCTCCGCCGAACCCGCCGAACTGATCGAAATGGATCTTGCGGCGCTCGCACGCAGGGTTGCGGCCGAACACGTGCCGATGGCGTTGAAGAACGGAAGCGATGTCGAGTTCATCGAGCCCCGTCACCCGGTCTGGGTACGTGGCTCGGAAACCGCGATCGCCGTCGCGCTCTCGAACCTGATCCGAAACGCCGTGACTCACGGCGGCGCCGGCGGCTCCGTCGTCATCGAAGTCAGAGCACCAGCGCGGCTGAGCGTGATTGACTACGGATCGGGACTCCAACTCGGTCAGCCCGAGCTGCTGCTCGAGCCGTTCAAGCGCGGAAACACCGGCGCGGAAGGAACGGGGCTAGGGCTTTCGATCGTCTCGCAGGTGATGACCACCCATGGCGGTACCGTTGCGCTCTGCGAGACGCCTGGCGGCGGCACAACGGTCGAGCTGAACTTTCCGGTCCCCGGCTGCCGGCAGGCCGACCTGCCTCAGGGGAGAAAAGCCGTCCAGGCCATGACCGAAGTCCGGCCGGACGGCATTTCCGCAGCCTGATGTGCTGTCTCAATCCGTCAGGCGGATTGCGAACGGCCGCTCATTGCTCGCTCTGCATCGCGCAGCAGCTCAGGCGGTGGCGGCCGCGGCCTGCGCCTTCGTTGCGGCCTCGAGGTCCATCCACATCACTTCCCAGATGTGCCCATCGGGATCCTCGAAGCTGCGGCCGTACATGAAGCCGAAATCCTGCTTCGGCGACGGATCGGCGCTGCCGCCCGCGCCCGTAGCCTTGGTCACGTAGCCGTCGACGGCGTCGCGATTGTCGGCGGAGAGGCAGACCAGCACTTCGCTCGTCGTCTTGGCGTCGGCGATCTTCTTGGACGTGAACTGCCGGAATTTGTCGTGGGTCAGCAGCATGACGAAAATGGTGTCGGAGATCACCATGCAGGACGCGGTCTCGTCGGAGAATTGCGGATTCTTGGTCGCACCAATCGCCTCATAGAACGCAGTGGCATGGGCGAGATTGCTGACCGGCAGGTTGACGAAGATCATTTTAGGATTGGCCACGCGAAGAACTCCTGTTGGCGGGGTTGTGCCCCGAGGACGAACCGCATAGCCGGATCCCGACATGACAGCACAGATTTTTATTGCGGCGTCCTGCCGCAGGCTTCAGGTCACGATCGGCGTCGGCATGGTCAGAAACGCCCGCGTCACATGCCAGAACAGCTCGCGATTGGTGGCCAGCGCCACCGAATGGGCGGTACCGGGCAGGATGATGAACTGCCGGTCGCCATTCGGCAGTCTGTTGAAGAACTCCTCGAGATCGGGGACTGCCGCGATCCCGTCATACTCGCCGCGGACCAGCAGCACCGGCGCCAGCACCTTCTCCGGATGCACCACCGGCAGATTGGCGGTCATGTCGAGATAGGTGCCGGTCGGAATCTGGTCGCCGAACTGCATCTCGACGTCGGCCAGCGCTTCCATCACGGCGGGGTCGGACGTGCCCGGCCTGTCGCGGGTCGCGATCGAGCGGATCATGTCGCGGTCGCGTTTGCGCATGTTGTGGCTGCGGTAATAGGCAAGCTGCTCGGCGCGCTTCGCCAGTGTCGGCGAGCCTTCGCCCTTGTAAGTGAAGGCGGCGAACACCAGGCGATCGATGCGCTCGGGCGCGGCCATCGCGAAGGCGCCTGCCCGCAACGCGCCGGAGGATTCGCCGATGAAGTGATATCGCCGCTCACCGGTCTCGCGCGCGATCACCTCGACCGCCGCCTTCAGATCCTCGACGCCGCTCGCGATATCCGCATTGCCGGAGGTGCGGCCCGACTTGCCGTAGTTCTCATGATCCATGGTCCAGCAATCGAAGCCGTAACGCGCAAAGACATTGAGTAGCGAATACTCGCCCTTGCCCGGCACCGTGAGGTCGAACGCCCTTGACGTCACCGACGAGCCGTGGACGAAGAACACCACAGGCCGCGCCGGCTCGCCCGGTTTCGGCGCGCCGATCCGCTTGCGGAACATCCACAGCGGGATGTCGCCCTTCTTCGCCCAATATTCGTTGCTCCATATTTCTCCCTCGGCAGGAACAGCGTTCGCGGCCTGCGCCGGCGCTGCGCCGAGCACACCGGCTGCCGTCGCAACGCCGATGCCGGTGATGATGGTGCGCCGCGAATGATCTGCTGGCATCATGGTTCGCCCCCTTCCGGATTTCTTCGTCCGATCCGGTGCGATCGAGCATAGCAGCGCGCATGACCGGTTGTGCGAAGCCGGCATCTCACGGCCGCAGCTGCGATGCACGATTTTGTGAACGCTGATACCGGCAATCGGCGCGGACGACGGACGGACTTGGTCCTAGTCTCCGCCGCGGTCCGACCGGAAAAATCCGGCGCAATGCGGGAGCGAAGAATGAGCAGCAATCTCACCGACGAAGAACTTGCCGCCTTGATGCCCTCCGAACTGTGCCAGTACCAGACGCCGATCCCGACCCAGATCGTCTCCAGCGACGAGTTCTATCCTGACCCGCAGAACGAACGGCAGCGCGAGGTCGAGGCACGCCTGCTGGCGATGGCCGACGATCTCGGCGGCAAGCAGGGCCTCGATCGCCGAAGATTCTTCCAGACCGCGGCGGGCATGGCCGCTTCCTTTGTCGTGATGAACCAGGTCTACGGTCCGTTGTTCGACGTCACGCCGGCGGAAGCCGCGACGCCGGCGATGGCGCAAGAGCGCGCCAACGGATTGAAAGACCAGTTCATCATGGACATGCACACGCATTTCCTGCGCGACGACACCCGCATCATGGGCTTCGTGGAAATGCGCAAGGCGGTCGGCAAGGCCGGCTGGAACAAGGAGCTCAACGATCACGAGCAGACCATCGAGGATCTGAAGTTCAACAACTACAAGAAGGAGATGTTTCTCGATTCCGATACCAAGATCGCGCTGATCTCATCGGCGCCGTCGGATATCGAGCAGGACTGGTTCCTGACCAACGAGCAGATGGCCGATGCGCGCAAGAAGATGAACGACGAGGCCGGCTCGCGCCGCGTGTTCTG
>DASVOL010000821.1:0-2455 GCA_036383375.1 Bradyrhizobium sp.
ATCACCGTTGCGCGAGGCTGCGAGAAAGGCGTCGACGATTCTTTTCTGTTGGCTGAAATCGGCGTCGGACGCGGGCGGGGTGCCCTGTACGCGGCGGCGGGCGCGGCTGGCGAGTTGTCTTGCCGCTGCCGGCGTGCGGCCGACGATCGGTGCGATCTCTTCGAACGGCACCGCGAACATGTCGTGCAGCACGAAGGCCAGCCGCTCCGCCGGCGCCAGCGTCTCCAGCACCACGAGCAGCGCCGCACCGACCGAGTCCGCCATCTCGCTCTCGCGCTCGGATGGATTGTCCGCGATCGGCTCCGGCACGTGCGGACCGATCGGCTCCTCGCGGCGCGATTTGCGCGAGCGCAACATGTCGAGGCAGATCCGCGCGACCACCGTGGTCAGCCAACCCCCGAGATTGTCGACCGCTGCAGTGTCGGTGCGGCCGAGCCGCAGCCAGGCCTCCTGCACGGCGTCGTCGACCTCGGCGGTCGAGCCCAGCATGCGGTAGGCCACCGCCCGCAGGCGCGGCCGGTTGGCCTCGAACTGTTCGGCCACAAACTTTTTCTCGTCCATCGGTCACATTCCCTTTGTCCGCTCCGTCATGGCCTTGACGAACGAAAGTGGGCCGATGTGACAACAGATCGGCATGGCTTCGTCAAAAGGCAAATCAGGAGAGTGACATGATGAAAGCCCGCATGAACCACCCGGTGATGGTTGTTCCCGATGCCATGAAGGCGCTGCAGGCGCTCAGCGAGAGCACCAAACCGGCGCTGCCGGAAAAGCTGCTCGAACTGGTCCATCTGCGCGCCAGCCAGATCAATGGCTGCAGCGTCTGCGTCGATATGCATCCGAAGCTTGCCCGGCGCGCCGGCGAGACCGACGAGCGGCTGTTCGCGGTCGGCGCCTGGCGCGACACGCCGTATTTCACCGATGCCGAGCGCGCCGCGCTGGCCCTGACCGAAGCGGTGACCCGGCTGAGCGACCGCGAGGATCCGGTGACGGACGCGGTCTGGGACGAGGCGGCGAAGCATTTCGACGAGCAGCAGCTCGCATCCCTGGTGCTGGGCATCGCCGCGATCAATGTCTGGAACCGGCTCAACGTCGCCGTGCGCCAGCCGGTCGGTGTCTGGAAGGTGTGAGCTGAGTTCTTGCCGCGCGGACGGTGCACCCTCTCCCCCTGTGGGAGAGGGGGGCGCGATAGAGCGCAGCGGCATCGCGCCGGGTGAGGGGTTCTCTCCGCGGAGACAGACCCCTCACCCGGATCGCATCTGTCGATGCGACATAGCCGAAGCTTCGCTTCGGCGTTCTTGAGCGCGGCCGCCGCAGGCGGCCTATGCCTCTCCCGCAAGGGGAGAGGTGCACTACCTATGTCGCCAAAAACTCCAGCACGATCTCGCAATAGCGCTGCGGGGCCTGTTCGAACATCGGGTGCGTGGTGCCGGGGATCATCTCGGTGCGCGCGCCCTTCACGTTGGCGGCGAGCGCGTGCAGCACCTTGGGCAGTACGCCCTTGGTGTTGGCGCCGCCGATGAACAGCGTCGGCGTCCTGATCGCCTCCGCGTCGGCCTTCGAGAACGGCGGGCGCTGGTCGCGGGTCTGGCCGAGCAGGGTGGTCGCGTTGTCGCGCAGGAGCTGTTTGGAGGTCGCCGGAATCCGCTTCCAGGCGCCGGGGCCTTCGAGCGCATCCATGAAGATCTGCAGGCCGCCGTCGATGTCGCCCTTGGCGATCTCAGCGGCACACGCCGCGAAGCGCGCTGCCAGCGGTGAGGGGCCCGGCTTGAAGTCGGGATCGAGGCTCGCGTCGAGCTCGCCGCCGGGCTCGGCCAGGATCAGCTTGCGCAGCAGGTCCGGCCGCCGCTGCGCGACACGGAAACAGATATGGCCGCCGCGGGAATGCCCCATCAGGTCGACCGGTTTGGTGTCGAATGCCTCGAGGAAGGCGATGACGTCGTCGACATGCTGCGCGATCGAATAGGTGTCGCCGACGCCGTCCCAATGCGCCGGGAAGAAATGCCGCAGGCTGACCGCGATCACGCGATGCCGCCGCGTCAGCGGGCCCAGCACCGCCGACCAGATCCGGAAATCGCACAGCGAGCCGTGCACGCAGACCAGCGGCGGGCCCTCTCCGATATCGAGATAGGGCATGTCGAAACCGTTGACGTGGAGGCTGTGCATTTGGGGGCTCGCGAGCGGGCAGGAGATGTTGTTGATTTAGCCCAAGTTCCCACGGAATTCGGGTGGATAGCAACATTCTCCAAGCCTAGATTTCAGATCGACAGCAGGCTCAAACGTGTGAGCTGAAGGAATATCTGGAGCGAGCCATGACCGGCCAGCATTTTGCAATCTTCGAGACCATGATCGGCGCCTGCGGCGTCGTCTGGGGCGAGCACGGCGTCACCGCCGTGCAGCTGCCGATGGGCACCGAGGAGAAGACCCGCAAGCGCATCTTCCAGCGCAACGGCGACGT
>DASVOL010000822.1:0-2782 GCA_036383375.1 Bradyrhizobium sp.
GAAGCCGCGCGCACCGTCGAGGATCACGTCATCACCGACGTGCGCGAGGCGGATGTCGGCTCGATCCTCGGCTTCGGCTTCGCGCCGTTCACCGGCGGCGCGCTGTCCTATATCGACTTCATGGGCACCAAGAACTTCGTCGCGCTCTGCCACGCCTTCGAGAAGAAATACGGCTCGCGCTTCACGCCGCCGAAGCTGCTCGAGGAGATGGCGGCCAAGGGAGAGACCTTCTACGGCCGCTTTCCGCCGAAGAAGCAGGCGGCGTAGGCGCCGTTACGTTCTGAGCCAAATCGCGCAGGATCAAGCCGGACATCGATCCGACTTGATCCTGTCGCGTGACGGTCGCGCCGGTCAAAGTCCCGCCACGCTTGCTCCCCACTGACACCACGCTGCTGGCATCACTCTTGCTCGTCGATCGTCAGGATGATCGAAGACGACGATCAGGATTAGGGTGTCCTGCAATGCGTTCTGTGCTCAAGGAAGGTGCCGCTCAGGTCACTGGCAAGCATTCCGTCTTGCGGGGCAAGGGTCCTTCCTGGTTCGGCCTGGTGCTACTCGTTCTGGCCGTGGACCTTGTGCTCGCGGCGGCCGCCTGGAATGCCGTCGACTTCTTCCGCAATTGAGCCGTCATCGTCCGGCGAGAGCACAGCGCCGGCGAGATAGGCGATCTGGTTGAACGCGAGGCAGGCGACGACGATCGGGGCGCCGGTGGCAAACGCATAGCCGTCGGATTGAAGCACGATTGCCGCGAGCACCGCGATCAGCGGCGACACCAGCATCAAGGTCCAAACCCGAAAGTACAAACTGGTCGCCAGCCCGACGAGCGTGCTGGTCAACAGAACCGTAAAGGCGATCGTCACATTTTTGGACCAGTTGGAGCGGAGGGCGCGCCGTGGGTCATAGTCGATCAGTCGGATCGCTCGCACAAGAACGGTGGCGCCCTCGGCCGGAAGTACACCGACTCAGTATTAATCGGAACAATGCGGACTAAATTTGATTTGTTCCGGCGCGCGCCGAAGCTTTGCACCGCTCATTTCTCCCTGAAGGCGCGGTGCACCTGGTCGGCCAGCGGCTTCATCAGATAGGACAGCACCGTCCGTTCGCTGGTCGGGATGAAGACCTCGACCGGCATGCCCGGCAGCAGATGCGTGGACTCGAGCTTGTTCAGCTCCGACGGCGGAATTGCAATGCGGACAAGGAAATAGGTCGGGGCCGTCTTGTCGTCGCGCGACACGTCCGCGCCGATCCGGCTGACCTCGCCCTCGATCTCCGGCGTGGTGCGCTGGTTGAAGCTGGTGAAGCGCAGAACCGCCGAGGAGCCCAGCCTGACCTGATCGATATCTTGCGGCGCGACATGCGTTTCCACGATCAGATTGTCCTGGTCGGGCACGATGGTCATGATGGTTTCGCCCGCCGCGATCACGCCGCCCTGGGTGTGGATGGTGAGATCATGCACGACGCCGGCCTGCGGCGCGCGGATCTCGAGCTTCTCGGTCTGGTCTCTCGCCGTGACCTGTTTCTCCACGGTCTCCGCGTATTTGGCGCGGATGTCGGCCAGCTCCTTGGCGACGCCGGAGCGGAAATCCTGATCGACCTGCAGGATCTTCAGCTCGGTTTCGGAGATCTTGCCCTTGGCCTGCGCGATCGACGCAGTGAGCTGGCCGCGTTCGCCGAGCAGCCGCGCCGAATCGCGCTGCAGCGCCGAGAGACGCGACAGCGAGACCAGGCGTTGCTCCCAGAGCTGCTGCACGCCGGTCAGTTCGTTGGCGATCAGTTCCGCCTCCTGCTTCTTTGCGCTCAGCTGATCCTGCATGCCGCCGATCTGCTCCTTGAGCTGCGCGATCTGCTCCCGCAACTGCTGCTTCTGCCCCTCATTGGCGTCCTTGCGCAGCTGGAAAAACCGGCGCTCGCCCGAGACGACGGCCTGTGCCGCCGGATCGTCGCTCGATGCGACGCTGTCGGCGAAGCCGATCTCGGCATCGCCGTCGCGCTCGGCCTGTAGCCGAGCCCGCCGCGCCTCGAGCTCCCACAAGCTCTTGGTCACCGCGGTGAGATTGGCCTGCGCCACCGTTTCATCCATCAGGATCAGCAGATCGTCCCTGGCGACGTGGGCGCCGTCTTCCACCAGCAGCCGCTTGGCAACGCCGCCGGAGGGATGCTGCACCTTCTTGACGCTGGATTCGACGACGAGCGATCCTTGCGAGATGATCGCGCCCGACATCTTGGTGGCGGCGCCCATCAAGCCGATGCTGGCGACGAGGAATATCGCGGCGATGGCGACCGCCAGAATGTGATGCCGAACCGATTGTCGTGCGCTAGGCATCGGGACGAGGCTCCATTGGCTTCTTGCGCTTGCGGCGCGCCGGCATGGGAGCCTGGGCGGGGACCGATGTTGGCGCGGACGGTTGCGCCTTCGCCACCAGCAACGGCAACACCGATGCCGTGGCGCCGAACGCATGCATGCGTCCTTCGTTGAGCACCAGCATGTGGTCGACCGTCTGCAGCACGGCGGGCCGATGCGCGACCACGACCACGATCCCGCCGCGGCTGCGGACACGGCCGATGGCGCGGACCAGTGCGCGTTCGCCCTCGGCGTCGAGATTCGAGTTCGGCTCGTCGAGCACGACCAGGAACGGATCGCCGTAAAGCGCGCGGGCGAGCGCGATGCGCTGCCGCTGGCCGCCCGACAGCATCAGGCCGCCATCGCCCACTTCGGTCTCGTAGCCGCCTGGCAGCCGCAGGATCAGTTCGTGCACGTCGGCCTCGCGCGCGGCTGCGATCA
>DASVOL010000823.1:0-6050 GCA_036383375.1 Bradyrhizobium sp.
GCCAAGCTGCTGGCGCTGCGGCGACTGATCTTCGACACCGCGAAGGCAACCAAGGGCGTCGGCGCATTGGAAGAGACGCTGAAATGGGGGCAGCCGAGCTATCTCACGCCGGAGACCGGCAGCGGCAGCACGGTCCGGATCGATCAGGTGAAGTCCTCCGATCAGGTGAAGCCGGCCGCCGACCAGGTCGCGATCTACTTCCACTGCCAGACCAATCTGGTCGAGACCTTCCGCGAGCTCTATCCCGAGCTCAGCTACAGCGGCAACCGCGCGATCCTGCTCGATGTCGCGGGCAGGCTTCCGGAAGCGGCGCTGCGCCACTGCGTGGCGCTGGCGCTGACCTATCATCAGAAGCGTAAGGCCAGCGCGGCCAAATAGTTCGCCGTCATTGCGAGCGAAGCGAAGCAATCCATGCCTCCGCGTATGCGGCGCGATGGATTGCTTTGTCGCTCCGCTCCTCGCAATGACGGAAGGCTTACGCCACCAGCGCCGTCGCGACGCGCTGCGCCTTCAGCAGGCTGATGACCTCGGCATTCGGCCGCGCGCGGCTGAACAGGAAGCCCTGGCCCTCATGACAGCCCTCGGCGCGCAGGCAGCTCAGCTCCGCCTCGGTCTCAACGCCCTCCGCGGTGATGGTGACGCCGAGCCCGACGCCGAGGCTGACGATCGAACGCACGATCGCCTGCGCGTCCGGGTTCGCGCCGAGATCGCGCACGAACGACTGGTCGATCTTGATCTTGTCGAACGGGAAGCTGCGCAGATAGCTCAGGCTCGAATAGCCGGTGCCGAAATCGTCCATCGACATCCGCACGCCGAGCGCGCGGAGCGCATGCAACGTCGCCAGCACCTGGCTGCTCTTCTCAAGCAGCAGCGTCTCGGTGATCTCGAGTTCGAGCCGCCGCGCCGGCAGGCCAGACTGCCGCAGCGCGTCGGTGATCAGCGCCAGCAGGTTGCCGGTACGGAATTGCAACGGCGACAGATTGACCGCGACGCGGACGTCGTCGGGCCATTGTGCCGCGTCCATACAGGCGCGATGCAGCATCAGCGCGCCCAGCGGATTGATCAGGCCGGTCTCCTCGGCCACCGGGATGAACTCGCCGGGCGAGATCATGCCGCGCTCCGGATGCGGCCAGCGCACCAGGGCCTCGAAGCCGGTGATGCGTCCGCTGGTGAGGTCGACCAGCGGTTGGTAATAGGGCCGCAGGCCCTCGTTCTGGATCGCGTCGCGCAGGTCGATCTCGATCTTGCGGCGGCTCTGCGCGCGCGCATCCATCTCGGCTTCGAAGAACGAGAAGGTGCCGCGGAATTCGCTCTTGGCGCGCGATAGCGCCATGTCGGCGCTCTTCAGGAGTTTTTCGGAATCCTCGCCGTCGCCGGGCGACATCGCGATCCCGATGCTGGCGCCGACCACCACCGAATGGCCGTCGAGCAGATAGGGCTCGCCGATCGCATCCAGGATCCGCCGCGCCAGCAGCACCGCGTCCTCGGGCCGCATCACGCCGCCCTGCACGATGGTGAATTCATCGGAGTTGAGCCGGGCCAGCGCGTCTTCCTCGCGCAGCGTCGAGCGCAGGCGCTTGGCGACCCCGCGGAGCAGCTTGTCGCCGATGCCATGGCCGAGCGTGTCGTTGACCGCCTTGAAATTGTCGAGCCCGAGCATCAGCACCGCGACCTTGTCGGTCGAGCGGCGGGTGTGCTGCAGCATGTCTTCCATCTGCTGGCGCAGCAGATTGCGGTTCGGCAGGCCGGTCAGGCTGTCGTGCTGGGCCATGAAGGCGAGCCGCGCCTCGGCGCGCTTGCGCTCGGTGATGTCCATCAGCGCGAGCAGCATCGCCGGCTGATCGCCATGCATCAGCTGGCGCGAATAGATCGCCAGGTCGATCAGCGTGCCGTCGGCGCGCACATGCTTCCAGGTCCGCGCCGCCTGCTCGTCGCTGCTGCGGCCGGTGGCCCAGGGCAGCTCGGCATCGAACGCCTGCAGGCTCTTGATCGTCATCTTCTCGAATTCGGCACGCACATAACCGTAGTGCGCGATCGCGGCGTCATTGACCGCCAGGATCTTCTCGCCGTCGAGCGCGCACAGGATCATCGGCACCGGATTGCCGTCGAACAAGAGGCGGAACGACGCCTCGCGCTGTTTCAGTTCGGTGATGTCGACGCGCAGGCCGACGATGCCGCCATCCGAGGTCAGCCGCTCCTCGATCAGCACCACGCGGCCATCGGCCAGCACCTGCTCGTGCCGCTCGCCCGGCTGATACATCCTCTCGAGCCGCTCAGCGATCCACTCTTCCTCGCGTCCGGCGGCCTCCGGATAGTCGCCGCGCGCGACACCGATGCGAATGGTGTCTTCCAGGCGCGCGCCTTGCTCGAACAGGTCGGAGCTGCGCTTGTAGATTTCCGAGTATTTCTTGTTCCAGAGGGTGTAGCGGCCTTCGGGGTCCAGGAACACGATGCCTTGCGGCAGGATGTCGATCGCCTCGCGCAACCGCGCATTGGACCTACGCGCCTCGACGATCGCGGCATCGGCCTGCGCGCGCTGGCGCACCAGCTCGCCGATCTCGACCGCGGTGCGACGCGAGGTGCCGGACAGCTTCGGCAGCGGCCTCACCCGGCGGCCCCGAGGACCTGACAGTTTGGCCTGTTTCGGCTTCTTGATCTTTTTCGGCCGCATCATCGCTATCGCACGCCCCACGCGCATTCCAGTTCGGCGACATTTCTGCGATAAGTGTCTGAAAAATTGGTATCTCTCGGCGAATAGCTGCGCTGCCTGAGAAAGCCGGACATGCCTGCTTGGGAGGCGAGTTCGCCGGCAGCGCGCATTGCTGCCGGTATGCAAGTGACACACTGCGCGGATTTGCAGCGCCACAGCACCGCTGCGTGGTGAAGGAAGCGTAAATCAGCGCGCGGCTGCACAATGAATGCACCGAAAGCGCTTCAAACGCTCGATTGTTTGTCAGTGTGTGACAGGGTTATCGCCGGGTTAAGGCCGCATGTGCAATGACGGGGGACTTCCGATTGCGGGTTATAGCGGCTTGACCATGCGGATCGTCTCCGAACGAAAACCACCGCGCTCATAGAAATCAATCGCGCGTCGATTGTCGGCGAACACATCGAGACTGAGAAACCGGTACTGCATTTCGCGTGCCCAATCCTCGGCATGGCTCATCAGCAATCTGGCGATGCCCTGCCCCTCTGCCTGTTCGGTAAGGGCCAGGATCGCGACATAGCCACATGCCTCGTCGGTTACGCCGTCCTTTCCGGGCTGCATATGGATGTAGCCCAACCGCACATCATCGTCCGACACGGCGATGAGTGTCCGGGAGTGTTCGACGGCCTGATTCACGGTGGCGGCCATGTACCGGTCTTGAAACTGTTCCATCGCTTCCAAGCCATGCCACGCGGGACCAGGAACGCCTGAAAGACGCGGAGACAATGCGAGAAGAAATTCGCGGTCCGATCGGGTTGCCTCTCTCACTCGAACCGAACCTGTGCCAATCGGCATTACATTCTCCCACCATGGCGCTCGTGAAGGCCAGAGGAGTTATAACAGATCGATCCGTCAGGCCACGGATACGCATTGCTGCAAGGTGCGCATCTTGCAAGCTCGATCCGCCCTGTGGGCGATCAAGCAAATGGGATGAAAGCGCGGTTCGCCTGCTTCGAATCCATGTTAGCCTTGCGCAGACAGAGTGATCCGAATGACACCCCGCCTGCGTCTGATCCCGCTCCTGATCTCCACCCTGCTCGCCTGCACCATCTCCGCGCGCGCGCAGGACAAGGGCTCGCTCAATCCGCAGCCATTGCCGCCGCTCGCCAACCCGAACGATCCAACGATCGGGGCGAAGCAGCTGTTCGCGCGCAAGGTGCTGCCGGCGGCGATGCCGACCCAATCGATCGGCGGCTATACCAAGGGCTGTCTCGCCGGCGCCGCGCAGATGCCGCTGAACGGCGACACCTGGCAGGTGATGCGCCTGTCGCGCAACCGCTATTGGGGCCACCCAGCCATGATCGCGCTGTTGAAGCGGCTTGCGGCCGGCGCGCACAGGGATGCCGGCTGGCCCGGCATCCTGGTCGGCGACATCGGCCAGCCGCGTGGCGGCCCCGCGCTCTCCGGCCATGCCAGTCACCAGATCGGGCTCGACGCCGACATCTGGCTGACGCCGATGCCGGACCGCAAATTGTCGCGCGAGGATCGCGAGGAGATGTCGGCGGTGATGATGGTGCGCGACGACCGGCTCGATATCGATCCGCGCGTGTTTACGCCGGCTCATGTGCTGGTCATCCGCGACGCGGCGCGGGAGCCTGCGGTGCAGCGCATCTTCGTCAATGCCGCGATCAAGAAGGCACTGTGCCGCGAGGCGAAAGGCGACCGCAGCTGGCTGTCGAAGATCCGGCCGTGGTGGGGCCACGACTACCACTTCCACATCCGCATGCGCTGTCCGTCCGGCAGCCCGGCATGCGAGGGGCAGAAGCCGCAATCGGAAGGCGAAGGCTGCAAGCCGTCCGATCTCGCCTTCTGGTTCAAGGACTCGGTGCTGCATCCGAAACCGCCGCCGAAGCCGCCGAAACCGCGCCCGCCGATGACGCTGGCGCAGATGCCGGCGCCCTGCAAGACGGTGCTGAACGCGGCCGACGCCAAGCAGTAACGTTCACGCAATAACATCTTTGTCAGGCGGCTTTTCCGGTCGGCTCGAACTGCGTTATGATCGCGCATCGGCGCGCCGTAAGCGCGTTCGAGCGATGGATCGGGGCCGCTGATCTCTTTCATCCGTCACAATTGCATTGGACCAGACATGCGCAAATCGCTCCTCGCCGCATCGCTCCTGCTTGTTTCAGTTCCCGCCTTCGCGGCGGAAGAGCCGAGCGGCTGCGACAAGTTCAAATGGTCGATCGACCGCGCACGCGCTGCGCTGACCGCGCCCGATCGCGCCAAGCTTGCCTCGGGCAGCGAGCAGACGGCAGTACCGTCGACCGCGATCACGCTGGGGCTGGTGGCCCCCGCCGACGCCAAACTGCCGAACCCGCCCGAGCGCGCACCGAAGGACGGCACCTTCGCCGGCTTCACCAGCTTCAAGGCCGCACCGAAGGCCGGGCTCTATACCGTCAGCCTCTCGGCCGGAGCCTGGGTCGACCTGGTGCAGGACGGGCATTTCCTGAAGCCGAAGGCCTTCAGCGGCGCGACCGATTGCGACGGTATCCGCAAGACCATGAAATATGACCTCGCTGCCAGCCCCTTCGTGCTGCAGGTCAGCGGCTCGAAAGAGAACTCGCTGTCGATCGCGATCCAGCCGTCGGATCAATAGCGCGACCGGTTAGACAAACGGTCGCCTTTACCGTAAGTCCCAGCCTGCTATGTTTGCAGTGCGATATCCCCGAGGACCGTAAGTCCTTCGGGGACCAGCGGAACAGCGCTTCCGTCCGTCGCGCCCAGAACCCACCCAACGCCTGGTTTGCGCGCCTGTTCGTGCGCGAGCTCGCACGGAGCGCTTTCAATGTCACGACTTTCGATTTCAAGGCTTGCAATTTCAAGGCTTGCCGGACTTTTCACTGCCTTCGTCATCCTGCTCGGTACGATCCATTCGCCCGCGCGCGCCGAAGACAAGACGCTCACCGTCTTTGCCGCCGCCTCGATGAAGAACGCGCTCGACGAGATCGACGCCGCCTACACCGCCAAGACCGGCGTCAAGATCAGCGCCAGCTATGCCGCGAGTTCGGCATTGGCAAAGCAGATCGAGCAGGGCGCGCCGGCCGACGTGTTCGTCTCCGCTGACACCGACTGGATGGACTACGCGATCAAGCAGAAGAACATCAATGAGCCGACCCGGGTCAACCTGCTCGGCAATTCGATCGTGCTGATCGCACCGAAGGATTCCAAGATCGACAACGTCAACATCGGGCCTGGCTTCGATCTCGCCAAGCTCGCCGGCGACGGCAAGATCGCCACCGGCGACGTCAAGGCGGTGCCGGTCGGCAAATACGCCAAGGCCGCGCTCGAGAAGCTCGGCGCCTGGCAGGCCGCGGAGCCGAAATTCGCGATGGCCGAGAGCGTG
>DASVOL010000824.1:0-6648 GCA_036383375.1 Bradyrhizobium sp.
CGGCGATGCCGCCTACACGCCCGATCTGCACGACATTCCCGCCGAGAGCTGGCCGGCGCTGGAAGGCCTCGACCTCTGGATCGTCGACGGCCTGCGCTATGCGCCGCATCCCAGCCATTTCAGCGTTGCCGACGCGCTGTCGTGGATCGAGCGCTTCAAGCCGAAGCGCGCGGTCATCACCAACATGCATTCCGACCTCGACTACGAGGTGCTGCGGCAGAGCCTGCCGGCCGGCGTGATCCCGGCCTATGACGGCATGCGCCTGACGCTCGATCGGGCAGGCTGAAACCTCGCACCGCCTGAACAAGCCGGACCTGGCGCCCATCGCGGGCGCGCGGTTCCGCGCGTCAAGATGATCGCCGGCACCGCAGCCGGGCATTGACCTTTTGCGTATTCCGGATATCGTTATGATCATAACAATATCGGGAGGCCTCAATGGCGGAAGCTGTGGCGGCGCGGGACTACACCGATCGCACGCGATATGACGCGCTGATGGACGTCGTGAAGAACCGCCTGACGACAAGGGCGTTCGACTCCAGTTACGTGATGCCGCCCGAGCATTACGACATGATCCTCGAGGCCGCGCGGCACGCGCCGTCAGGCGCCAATGCGCAACCCTGGCACTTCATCGCCGTCGCCGATCAGGACCTCAAGAACCGGATCACCGAGTATTTCCGCGAGGAGCAGGTCGCACGCGCCCGGCTCAAGATGAAGTTTCCGACGCCCGACTACCGCGGCCTCGCGTCGGCCCCCGGCTTCATCGTCGTCGCCAGTGACTTCCGCTGGGTCAAGGCGTTTCCCGTGCTCAACGACCGCTCCGAGCTCGACAAGATGTACAAGGAGAATGCCGAGCGCATCCTGCTGCAGAGCGTGGCGGCGGCGACGATGTCGGCGCATCTCGCCGCGGCCGCGCTCGGCTATAACGTCTGGTGGGTGACCGCGATCGGGCAGGAGAAGGCCCAGCAGGCGATGAAGCCGCTGCTCGGCATCCCCGATGAATTGTCGGTGCTCGACATCATGTGCTTCGGCCCGCCGGCCAAGCCGCCGTACAAGCGCTGGAAGAAGAGCCTGGCTGACATCAGCAACTGGAACAGGTTCGATGATCAGCACTTCATGACCGAAGCCCAGATCGATGAATGGGTGTCGACCACGCGCCACAAGGTGATGTACCGCGATGCCGAGAACGTCGACTAAGGCAGCGACGCCGGTCCGGCGCGTTGCGTCGGACTACCGGCTGGAGGACCAGGTCGGCTTCCTGCTGCGCCGGGCTTATCAACGCGCCTCGTCCAACCTGGTCGAGCGGATCGGGTCCTACGACCTGACGGCTCCGCAATATGCGACCTTGGCCCGGCTCTACGAGCGTGGGGCGCTGTCGCAGAACCTGCTCGGGCGGCTGGTCGCGATGGAGCCGGCCAATATCCGCGACGTCGTCCTGCGGCTGAAGAAGCGGCGGCTGGTCGCGACCCGGCGCGATGCGACCGACAAGCGGCTGATCCTGATCGATCTGACCAACGCCGGCGTGGCGCTGGTCGAGCAGCTGATCCCGATCGAGATCGAATGCACCGCGACGACGCTGGCGCCGCTCAAGGCCGATGAGAGGCGATTGCTGTACGGGCTGCTCGGCCGCCTTGCGGAGGGCTGAGCCAGCGCCACACACCCGCTGTCGTCCCTGCCTAGTGCGCAATTGCGCAGGGGAGCAGGGACCCATAACCGCAGGACCTCGCTATTGAAGGAATCTGTCGCTCCAGCGCGACAAAACAATTGGCATTCGTGGTTATGGGTCCCGGGTCAAGCCCGGGACGACATCGAATATGTGGCGCTGAATCGCTGCATGTCTCAGGCCGAGATCGCCTTGGCCGATCCGACCTGGTTGCGCAGCAGGAATTTCTGGATCTTGCCCGTGGATGTCTTCGGGATCACCCCGAACACCACCGACTTCGGCGTCTTGAACCCCGGCATATGCTCGCGGCAATAGGCGATGATCTCGGCCTCGGTCGCCTTGGCGCCGTCCTTCAGCTCGAGGAAAGCGCAGGGCACTTCGCCCCATTTCGGATCGGGCTTGGCAACCACCGCTGCGAACAGCACCGCCGGATGCTTGTAGAGAATGTCTTCGACCTCGACCGAGGAGACGTTCTCGCCGCCGGAGATGATGATGTCCTTGGAGCGGTCCTTGATGATGACGTAGCCGTACTCGTCGAGCACGCCGAGATCGCCGGTGTGAAACCAGCCGCCGGCGAACGCTTCCTGCGTCGCCTTCTCGTTCTTCAGATAGCCCTTCATCACGATGTTGCCGCGGAACATGACCTCGCCGATGGTCTCGCCGTCGTGCGGCACCTCGCGCATGGTCTCGGGATCGAGCACGGTGACGTCTTCCTGCAGCGGATAGGCCACGCCCTGGCGTCGCTTCAGCTGCGCACGCGCATCAGCGGACAGCTCGTCCCAGCCCGGCTGCTCGGCGCAGACCGAGGCGGGGCCGTAGACTTCGGTCAGCCCGTAGACATGGGTGAGCTTGATGCCGATCCGCTCGGCGCCCTCGAGCACGGCAACCGGCGGCGCAGCGCCGGCGATCAGGCCGACGACCGGCTTCGCCTTGTCGCCCGAGGGCGCATCGGGCGCGTTGATCAGCGTGTTGTAGACGATCGGCGCGCCGCACATGTGGGTGACGCCGTGCTTCGGGATCAGCTCGAAGATCTTGGACGGATCAACCTTGCGCAGGCAGACATTGACGCCGGCGGTCGCCGCGATGGTCCACGGGAAGCACCAGCCGTTGCAGTGAAACATCGGCAGCGTCCAGAGATAGACCGGATGCTGGCCGAGATTGCCGGCGAGGATGTTGCTGACGGCGTTGAGATAGGCGCCGCGGTGATGGGTCACGACGCCCTTCGGATTGCCCGTGGTGCCCGACGTATAGCTCAGCGCGATCGCATCCCATTCGTCGGCCGGCGGCCGCTCGGCGAATGCCGGATCGCCTGAGGCGACAGCCGCCTCATACTCGATCTCGCCGATCCGCTTGCCGCCACTGAAGGCGGCATCATCGACGTCGATCACGAACGGCTTTGCGCCCTTCATCAGGGTCAGGGCTTCCGCGATCACGCCGCAGAATTCCGGATCGACGAGGATGATCTTCGCACCGCCATGATCGAGCTGGAACGCAATCGATTCCGCATCGAGGCGGATGTTGAGCGCGTTCAGCACCGCGCCGGTCATCGGCACCGCGAAATGCAGCTCGTTCATCGCCGGGATGTTCGGCAGCATCGCCGCGACCGTGTCGCCATGGCCGATGCCGCGGCCTGCGAGCCAGGACGCAAAGCGCTTGCAGCGCTCAAAGGTCTGTTTCCAGGTGAAGCTGCGGCCCTCATAGACCGCGCTGATATGGTCGGGATAGACCGCGGCCGAGCGCGCCAGGAAGCTCAGCGGCGTCAGCGGCACGTAGTTGGCGGGCGTCTTGTCGAGCCCGATCGAGTACTGGTTTTGAGCTGCACTCATGGCTCTATCCCATCCGCTAGGTTCTCAAAGGAAACCGATCGATATCCAGGGGAGGATGGCGACAATGATCAGGCCGATCAACAGCGCCAGCATGTAACCCCAGATCGGCCGGATACCCTCGGCCGGATCGACGCGCCCGATGGCGCAGGCGGCATAATAGCCGACGCCGAACGGCGGCGCGAACAATCCGATGCCCATCGCCAGGATGATGATCATGGCGTAGTGCACCTCGTGGACGCCGACCTGGCGCGCGATCGGAAACAGCAGCGGCCCGAACAGCACGATGGCCGGAATGCCCTCGAGCACGCTGCCGAGGATCACGAAGGCCAGGATCGAGACCGCGATGAAGGTGGCCGAACCGCCGGGCAGCCCGGCCATCGACGCGGCCAGCGCCCGCGAGAAGCCGGACTGCGTCAGGCCCCAGGCCATGCCGGTCGCGGTACCGATGATGAAAAGGATGGCGCCCGACAGACACGCCGTGTCGATCAGCATCGGCACCAGCCGCCGCCAGTTGAACTTGCGGTAGATCAGGAGACCAATGACGAAGGCGTAGACGATGCCGATGGTCGAGACTTCGGTCGCAGTGGCGATGCCCTCGACCACGGCGTAGCGGATCACGAAGGGCAGGGCCAATGCGGGCAGGGCGAACACCAGCGCCTTGCCGATCTCGCCGCCGGTGGCGCGCTGGACGTGGCTCAAGTCCTCTCCGCGATAGCGCCACCACACCAGCGCCGACAGCGTGATTGCCAGCACGACGCCCGGCAACAGGCCGCCAGTGAACAGCGCCGAGATCGAGACGCCGGTGACCGAGCCGATCGTGATCAGCACGAGGCTCGGCGGAATGGTTTCGGTCTGCGCGCCGGTGGCGGCGAGCAGGGCGACCAGATCGCCCGGCCTCGCGCCACGCTCCTTCATTTCCGGGAACAGCACGGGCGCGACGGCGGCCATGTCGGCGGCCTTCGATCCGGAGATGCCGGACACCAGGTACATCGCGCCGACCAACACGTAATGCAGGCCGCCGCGGACATGCCCGAGCAGGCTCGCCAGGAACGCGACCATCGCGCGCGCCATGCCGGTCATTTCAATCAGGAGGCCGAGGAAGACGAACAGCGGCACCGACAGCAGGATCAGGTGGCTCATGCCCTCGTCCATCCGGCCGACCAGCACCATCAACGGCGTCCGCGTGGTCAGCGCCAGATAACCGAAGATCGCCATGCCGAAGGCAAAGCCGATCGGCACGCCGGCGAACACGCAGAAGCCGACCACGCCGACGAAGAAGATGATCAGATTGAGGTTGCCGAGCGGCCGCAACATCGGCTGCGCCAGCCAGAACACGCCGATCAGCGCGACCACGGTCAGCGCCGCCAGCAGGAAAGTCTTGAAATCGCCGACCCGCGCCAGCCGCAGCAGCGCAAACAGCCCCATCAGGCAGATACCAACCGGCAGCGCCGCGGCGCGCCAGGTGTTGGAGATCTGCAGCGCCGGCGTCGTGATGAAGCTCTCTTCGTAAGCGTATTCATAGGCCGGCCGCACGATCAGGATCAGGAACGCCAGCGCGGCGCAGGTCGCGACCACGTCGAGATAGGCCCACAGCCTCGGCCCGGCGCTTGCGACCAGCGCCGTCATCCGCATGTGCTCGCTGCGGCGGAACGCGACCGCCGAACCCAGCATGGCGAGCCACAGGAACAGGATCGAGGCCAGTTCGTCGGACCAGATCAGCGGTGCATGCAGCACGTAACGCGACACCACGCCGGCGAACAGGATCACGACCTCGGCGACGACAAGGATCGCCGCCGGGATTTCGACCAGCCATCCGAGCGCAGCCTCGATGGAACCGAGAACGGAGCGGCGGCGAGGGGGCTGTGACGCCGCCTCGCCGGCCACGGCCGGCGTCATCTCGACATGAGCCATGGCATTCCTCCTGGCAAGCCTCCCGCGTGATCGATCAGGACAGTTTGCCGACCGACTTCTCGAGCAGATCCCAGGCCTTCTCGCCGTACTTGCCCTTCCACTCGGCATAGAAGCCGGCAGCGCGCAGCTTGTCGCGGAACGGCCCGACCTCGGGCTGGTTGAACACGAGGCCCTTGCCGGTCAGCTCCTGCTTCACGGTGGCGTTGAGCTTCTCGGTGTCCTCGCGCTCCTTGACGGCCGCCGCGTTGACGTTCTTGGCGACGATGGTCTTGATATCGTCCGGCAGCGCCGCCCAGGCCCGGCGGTTCATCAGGAACCAGAAGCCGTCCCACATGTGGTTGGTCATCGAGCAGTACTTCTGCACCTCGTACAGCTTCGCCGCCGAGATCAGCGCCAGCGGGTTTTCCTGGCCTTCGACGATCTTGGTCTGCAGCGCCGAATAGACCTCGCTGAAATTGATCGAGGCGGGCGATGCATCGAACGCCTTGAACATCGAGGTCCACAGCGGCGACACCGGCACGCGGATCTTGAAGCCCTTGAGATCATCCGGACCGTTGATCGGCTTGGTCGACGACGTGGTCTGGCGGAAGCCGTTGTCCCAGATCTTGTCCATGACCTCGAGGCCGGCCTTGTTGATCTCGCCGCGCACATAGGCGCCGAGCTCGCCATCCATGGCCTTCCAGACCGTGGGATAGTCCGGGAACGCGAACCCGATGCCGTTGATCGAGGCTGCCGGCACCAGGGTCGCCAGGATCAGGCCGGACAGCGTGAAGAACTCGACGCCGCCGGAGCGCACCTGGCTCAGCATGTCCGTGTCGGAACCGAGCTGGCTGTTCGGAAACACCTGCAGGTCAAACCGGCCGTTGGTCTCGGTCTTGATCGCCGCGGCCATCTCCCGGGCGCGCGCCACGAACGGATGCGACTCCGGCAGGTTGTTGGCGAACTTGTACGAGAACTCGGCCGACTGGGCGCGCGCCACATACGGCGCGCCAATTCCGCCCAGGACGGCGGAAGCGGCGGAGACCTTCAGCAGCGTGCGTCGTGAAAAGCTCATTGGTGTTGCTCCCTCGAGAGGCTTGTTGTTGTTCTGAGATGCCAATCCTATACGGACCTGATGCCGCGGGGTCACCAGCGATCTCTGCACAGCTGGCGCTTATTGCAGCGTCCGTACGCCGCGGCAATATCGGCTTTCTGACGAGACGCGTGCGCGTGGATCGCTATCGCGTCTGGACCAGCAGGAGCAACGATCGG
>DASVOL010000825.1:0-1982 GCA_036383375.1 Bradyrhizobium sp.
CCTGGGTCGCCCTCGTCAGCGCGCCCTGGCTTTGCCTGGCGACGTCGGTGGCCCGCTGGGCTGCGGCGGCTGCGGCATCGCTGGCGATCGCCGGCGCCGACGTCGTCGTCGCGAAATTGCCGAACGGACGCGCGGATGCGCCCTCGAGCCCGCTCAGCAGCAGCGCCAGCGTACTTGTTCCCGCGAGCAGCATGGAGCGCGATACCAATCCGATCCGCTGCCGCGACCGAAGCTGTGCAACCCGACGCGGATCGAGGCGAGGACGGCGGGTGGCTTTCCGACGAGACGGCATCAGATATCCTCTGGGAGCGGAATGAGCGAACAAGGAGTGGATCAGAGGCACACGGAGCGAAGCGCCGGTGCTTCGGCCCGGTTGATGCGCGGCCGGGATGTCCGCACGCCGGCCAATGCGAGACCCGCTGTTCCGCTCACCGGAAGGTTCTGCGGCAAACCAAGCCACGAAGTTTTGCGCAGGGCGCGCGACACGCGGGAAATCACACGATCGACGTACATTGGAAATCCTGACCAGGCCGATTTGCGATCACTGTGATGACCGCAGGCTCACTGTCGTGACACCTCCCGGCGCCGGACCCCTCAAGGAAATTTTATGAATGTTTTGTGTCACCACTCCGGAGCGCCAGAACGTCGTCGCGATACAATGCGCTGAGACTGATCCCGGGGGCGGCGCCGGTTGGCGCGAAAAAAGTGCGTGAGACAAAATCCGAGCGGGAAAGCTCAGGCCAGCAAGACCAGCCCGCCGGGCAATGTGCGGGCGTGAATGCCGAATGCCCGCTCGATCTGCACCAAGGCCTCGTCGGGACGATCGATCCTGAAGCGGCCGTTGACGGGATTGCGCCCCAACTGCGCATTCAGCAGCACGATGCGGCCAGATCGGTATCTGTTCAGCTCCTGAATCAAATCCGTCAGAGGCATCATGTTGCAGATGATCAGGCCCTGCTGCCAGGCAGCGGCAATCGACGGGTCGATCGCGACGACATCGCCGAATCCGCTATCGCCGTAGGTCACACGCTGGCGGGATTTGAGGACCATCCGTTGCGTCCGATGCTCCACATACGCCTCGTTCGCGAGGCAGGTGACATGGACGCCCGCCCCCTCAACGCGCACGTCGAACTGCGCTTCCGTCGACGTGGTTCTTCCACCCGCCGCGATCACGCTGAATGTCGCTGCTCGTCGATCGGCAACCTTGAATGAGGCTTCGCCGGCGATCAGTTCAACCGCGCCGGACGCATCTCCCGATCCCAGCGAGATGCTGGTGCGCGTGTTCATCTGGACCACGACGCCGTCCACCACGGCCACTTCACGCTGCTCGCCGACGCCGGTACGGTAATCAGCCCGCAGTTCGAACAGGGACGGCCACAGATCGAGTGGCGGGCGCACCACCATGACCCCGGCAGCCGTGGCCGCCAGCGCGCCTCCCACGACCGCGCGGCGACTGATCGACGTCCTGCCGCCGGCGCGCGGTCCGCGGTTCGTCACCGTCTCGTCCG
The DNA here is from genome assembly GCA_036383375.1 of Bradyrhizobium sp. Lineage (GTDB taxonomy): Bacteria > Pseudomonadota > Alphaproteobacteria > Rhizobiales > Xanthobacteraceae > Bradyrhizobium. Next base: position 1,509 of record DASVOL010000825.1, read on the forward strand.
CGAGCAGGCTCTGGCCAGCAGGTCCGAACGCCTTCCAGAACCGGCTGGCTTCGGAAAAAGCGGCCGCATGTGCTGGACTCTGGCTGCACCATCGCTGCAACGCCGCCGCGTCGGATGCCCTCGCCTCGCCGGACGTCAAGCGCCGAATCCAGGCGTGGGCCTCGCGCTCCAGCGCGGGAAGCTCCTCGTGATGTTGGTCGCTTTCAATCATCAACGTTGCATGTTGCCGATCATCGAGAGGACTGCGGTTACAGTCCGCTGCGGGCGAACCAGCGGTCCTCCCGCAACATAGACACTCCGTGGAAGCGCGAACCGCACGATTTTCTACTCCGAACGCTGGATTTTCTTGAAACGGACGACGCAATGTTCCTGCGCCCTCCTCAATTCCTTTTCCACCAGGCTCACGGAGATTCCGAAGCGCCGGGCAATGACTTGCCGGGACAATCCTTCGAGCCGGGCGGCCAGCAGGATAGC
>DASVOL010000826.1:0-3976 GCA_036383375.1 Bradyrhizobium sp.
CCCGGCTCGGTGCGCGGGTTGCGCCGCGCTGCGACCGGCTCGCCGCGCGCGATCTCGAGCCGCGGCGCAGGCGCCGCAACACTGACATCGGTCGCGGGCGCGTAGGTCCGCAGCTGCGTGGTCGAGGTCGCCAATCCCGTCTGCATCGACATCTCGAACCTCAATGCACGGGAATGCGGGCCTGCGCCCAGCGCTGCAGCCGGTTGATCAAGAAGATGATCAGGAACGAGGCCACCAGCATCACCACCGCGATCGCGGTCGCATCGGCATAGCGGAACTCGGACAGCCGGATCACGATCAACAGCGGCGCGATCTCGGAGATGTTCGGCAGGTTGCCGGCGATGAAGATCACCGAGCCGTATTCACCGATGGCGCGGGCAAAGGCCAGCGCAAAGCCGGTGAGCAGCGCCGGAATCAAACTCGGCAGGATGACGCGGAACACAGTGTGCCAGCGATTGGCCCCTAAGCTCGCCGCCGCCTCCTCGATCTCCGGATCGAGATCGATCAGCACCGGCTGCACCGTGCGCACCACGAAGGGAATGCCGATGAAGATCATCGCGATGAAGATGCCGATCGGCGTGAACGCGACCTTGATGCCGAGCTCGGCGAGCGGCGCGCCGAGCCAGCCCTTCTGGGCGAACAGCTGCGTCAGCGCGACGCCGGCGACCGCGGTCGGCAGGGCAAACGGAATATCGACGATGGCGTCGAACAGCCGACGGCCCGGAAAACGGTAGCGCACCAGCGCCCAGACGATGATGGTGCCCATCACCAGATTGACGCAGGCGGCCGCAAACGAAAGCCCGAACGAAATCTTCAGGGCGTTCAGGGTGCGGCGGCTGGTGACGATGCTCCAGAACTGATCGAGGCTGAGCTCGAACGTCTTGAGGAACAGCGCGGCCAGCGGAATCAGGATGATAACGGAGAGCCATGTCAGGGTCAGTCCCATGGTGAGACCGAACCCCGGCAGGGTACTACGCCTTGCAACCGCTGTGCTCACATGTCCCCCTAATGCTTCAATCAGTTCTTATAGATCTGATCGAAGATGCCGCCCTCGGCGAAGTGCTCCTTCTGCGCCTTGGTCCAACCACCGAAAACGTCGTCGATGGTGAAAAGTTCGACCTTGGCGAAGGATTTTTCGTACTCCTTGGCGATCTCCGGATCGCGCGGCCGATAGGAGTTGCGCGCGGCGATCTCCTGGCCTTCCTTGGTGTACCAATATTTGAGATAGGCCTCGGCGACCGCGCGGGTGCCCTTCTTGTCGGCGACGGCATCGACGACGGCGACCGGCGGCTCGGCGAGGATCGACTGCGGCGGCGCCACGATCTCGAACTTGTCCGCACCGAACTCGCGCAGCGCCAGGAAGGCTTCGTTCTCCCAAGCGAGCAGCACGTCGCCGACACCGCGCTCGACGAAGGTCACGGTCGAGCCGCGCGCGCCGGTGTCGAGCACCGGCACGTTCTGATAGAGGTCGGCGACGAACTTCTTCGCCTTGTCGGCTGAGCCGAACTTCTTCTGCGCGTAGCCCCAGGCGGCGAGATAGTTCCAGCGCGCACCGCCCGAGGTCTTCGGGTTCGGCGTGATTACGGCAACGCCGGGCTTGATCAGATCGTCCCAATCCTTGATTCCCTTGGGATTGCCCTTGCGCACCAGGAACACGATGGTCGAGGTGTAGGGCGAGGCGTTGAGCGCAAGCTTCTTCTGCCAATCAGCGGCGAGCAGGCCCTTGCCGGCGATCGCATCGATGTCATAGGCCAGCGCCAGCGTCACGACATCGGCCTGCAATCCGTCGATCACCGAGCGCGCCTGCGAGCCCGAGCCGCCATGCGACTGCTTGATCTCGACGCTCTTGCCGGTGTCCTTCTGATAGGCCGCGGCGAACGCCTTGTTGAAATCGACATAGAGCTCGCGCGTCGGATCGTAGGACACGTTGAGCAGCGAATAGTCAGCCGCGAAGGCCGAGCTCGCCCACAACAATCCCGCGACCAGCGGCAGCATACGACGGATCATTTCTGTCTCCATTCAACCTGAGAATGTCAGGGAACACGCAAGACATAACTCACGGTGAAGTGGCCTTAAGTCAACGAAACCGGTTTTCTTTGTTTTCAGCGGCGCAGCGCGCTTGTGCTACGAAGCCGCCGCGCTGCGAAGGCTTTGTCACGTCGCCGGATCGCAATGAAACCTCATCGCGATCGGGCGCGTTATCTGAGCATGATCTTTTCGGAAAACCGCTTCGCACTTTTCCGGATCGTGCTTACGACATCTTCGTTGTGTGGATGCCGCATTCCGTCTTCGCCCGGCCACGCCAGCGGCCGTCGCGCGCATCCTCGCCGGCTGCAGCCCGGCTCGAGCAAGGCATACACCCGACCGACTGATATCCCGATGCGACAAGTGGATGCGGCGGCAGTCTGCCAAGCGTGTAGATCGCGTCGATCTCCTCGCGGGAGACGTTGGCGAACGGGTTGAATTTCAGCCTGACGCCGTCGTCCTCGACGACAGGGATATCGGCGCGGGCACCGCCCTGGAAACGCTTGCGGCCGTTGATCCAGCCGGCAAACGGCTTCAGTGCGCGCGCCAACGGTTCGACCTTGCGGATGCGGCAGCAAGCGTCGGGATCGCTGAACCACAATTCGCGGTCCGGATCGAGACGCGCCAGCGCCTGCTCGTCAGGCTTGATCGAGCGCACGTCGGTGAGGCCGAGCGTGGCGATCAAGGTGTCGCGATAAGCCAGTGTCTCCTCGAACAGCCAGCCGGTGTCGAGGAACACCACCGGGATCGCCGGATCGACATCCGCCATCACCTTGAGCAGCGCGGCGGATTCAGTGCCGAACGACGACACCAGCGCCAGCTTCTCGCGGCCGACCGTCTGCAATGCGGCCGCGATCACCTCGGCGGGCGAGGCTTTGCGCAGCGCGCGATCGAGCGCATCGGCCGCGGGCAATGCGACTGACGCGACTGCAAGCTCTGGTGCAAGCGCGCTCACTGGCCGGCGCTCTCCGAGTGACGCAGCTGCATGCGGCGGTTGAGCGCGGTGACGCGGCCGTCGCCGGTCGGCTGATAGAACACCGAGTAGCGCTTCATGGTCTGGGCGAACGCGTCGGCGTCGGCATCCTTCTTGACCTCGAAGGCGTCGAACCCGGCACGCGTCATGAACACGAACTGATCGCGCAGGATCTGCCCGGTGGCGCGCAGCTCGCCGTCATAGCCGTAGCGCTCGCGCAGCAGACGCGCCTGGCTGTAGGCGCGGCCGTCGCGGAAGGTCGGGAACACCAGCGCGACCGAGGCCAGCCGATCGAGATGCGGCACCAGTTCGTCGAGGTTGCGGTTGTTCGGCCAGATCACCCCGAGCTTGCCGGGGCGGCGCAGCAGCGCCTGCGGATCGGCGAGAAAGCGCTCGGCCGTCACCAGCACCGCGCCGTCGCCCGGCAGCTCGGCGCTGTCGGCGACATGCACGAACAGATCGGTGGTCAGTCTTCCCTGCTTAACGAGTGGCATAGACGCGCTCCCTGATAGGCTCGACGCCCAGACGCTTCACCGTATCGACGAACAATTCCTCGGGACGGTCGCGCAGCGCCAGATAGGCTTCGACAATGTCTTCGATCACGTCGGCGACTTCCGCATAGGGAACGGCAGGGCCGATCAAGGTCCCCAACTGCGCGTTCTCGTCGGCGCGGCCGCCGATCGTGATCTGATAAAACTCCTCACCGTTCTTCTCGACGCCGAGAATGCCGATGTGGCCGACATGGTGATGGCCGCAGGCATTGATGCAGCCGGAGATGTTGATGTGCAGCCGGCCGATCAGGTCGGCGGTGTCGTGGTTGGCGAACCGCCGCGTCAGCTCCTGCGCGATCGGGATCGAGCGCGCATTGGCCAGCGAGCAGTAATCCAGCCCCGGGCAGGCGATGATGTCGGTCACCAGATTGACGTTCGGCGTCGCAAGGCCGAGGCGGTCGAGCGCCTTGAACAGCGCCGGCAGGTC
>DASVOL010000827.1:0-2336 GCA_036383375.1 Bradyrhizobium sp.
CTTTTCTTTCGGCGAAGCGTTTTTGCGCGATCAGCGGGTGACGACGACCGTGGTGCCGACCGAGACGCGCGAATAGAGATCAGTGATGTCGGGATTCAGCATGCGGATGCAGCCGTAGGAGACGAAGCCGCCGACCGAGCCCGGCACGTTGGTGCCGTGGATCGCGTATTCGCCGCCGGCCAGCGTCATCGCCGCGACGCCCATCGGGTTCGCCGGCGAACCGCCTGCGATCACGTTCGGGATGCTCGGCTTGTCGCGCTTGACCTCGGCGGGCGGCGACCAGGCCGGGTTGCGATACTTGCCGTCGATCCGGGTCGTGCCGGCCCACTGCTTGCCGGACTTGCCGACGCCGACCGGGTAACGCATCGCGTGGCCGGAATCGAGAATGAGGTAGAGCCGCCGTTCGTTGGTCTTCACCACGATGGTGCCCGGCTCATAATTGTCGGCGTGTATTCCGACCATTTCCGGCCGCGCTTCGGCCGTCTGCGACATCACAACAACAGCACCAAGGGTGGCAGCCAGCGCCACCGCAAACTTCATCGACATCAACCTCTCCACTTCCCAACAGCTCCGGTGAAGGAGCCAAAAACGAAGGTGCAGAGCCCTGAAAAACCGGGCCCGCCGGTCTCGCGTACGCAATATTAACCGCGTGTCTTAACCGGGTGGTTTCACACCGGCCGCGAGACACGTCCTGATGGCGGGCAGAAAAGGAAAAGTTCGGATTAAAGTAAATGACCTGAAAACAACACTTGGCCACAAACGCGCCGCAATCGCGCCGCGCCTCTGACAATCCCGTGAAATGGCCGTGCTGAGCGGTTTTTGAGCAAGGTCAGTCCCGTCCGTGATGCAGGATGGATGCCGCCTCGCGTAACGAGAAAGCGAAAGGCCGCGGCGGAGAACGCGCGCGGCCCTTCTTCAATGTCCCGATATTGCCGCTGCCGGATTACTTCTTGTTCTGGCGGTTCTGCACGAGGTCGTCGACCACGGCCGGATCGGCCAAGGTCGAGGTGTCGCCGAGGCTCGACGGCTCGTCCTCGGCGATCTTGCGCAGGATGCGGCGCATGATCTTGCCGGAGCGCGTCTTCGGCAGGCCGGGCGCGAACTGGATGAGGTCCGGCGAGGCGATCGGGCCGATGTCCTTGCGGACCCAGGCGACAAGTTCCTTGCGCAAGGCCTCGGTCGGCTCGGTGCCCTTCATCAAGGTGACATAGGCGTAGATGCCCTGGCCCTTGATGTCGTGCGGGTAACCAACGACGGCGGCTTCCGACACCGCTTCATGCGCGACCAGCGAGCTCTCGACCTCGGCGGTGCCCATGCGATGGCCTGAGACGTTGATGACGTCGTCGACGCGGCCGGTGATCCAGTAATAGCCGTCGGCATCGCGCCGGCAGCCGTCACCGGTGAAGTACTTGTTCTTGTAGGTCGAGAAGTAGGTCTGCTCGAACCGCGCATGGTCGCCATAGACCGTGCGCATCTGGCCCGGCCACGACTTGGCGATACAGAGATTGCCCGAGGTCTCGCCGTCCAGCGTTTTGCCGTCGGCATCGACGATCTCAGGCACCACGCCGAAGAACGGCCGCGTCGCCGATCCCGGCTTCAGCTTCGTCGCGCCGGGTAGCGGCGTGATCAGGATGCCGCCGGTCTCGGTCTGCCACCAGGTGTCGACGATCGGGCAGCGGTCGTCGCCGACCACGCGGTGATACCACTCCCAGGCTTCCGGATTGATCGGCTCGCCGACCGAGCCGAGCAGGCGCAGCGATTTGCGCGAGGTCTTCTTCACCGGCTCGTCGCCGCCCTGCATCAGCGCGCGGATCGCGGTCGGCGCAGTGTAGAAGATGTTGACCTTGTGCTTGTCGACCACCTGCCAGAAGCGGCTGGTGTCGGGATAGTTCGGCACGCCCTCGAACATCAGCGTGGTCGCGCCGTTGGCGAGCGGCCCGTAGACAATGTAGCTGTAACCGGTCACCCAGCCCACGTCGGCGGTGCACCAGTAGATGTCGCCGTCGTGGTAGTCGAACACGTAGTGGTGCGTCATCGAGGCGAAGACGAGATAGCCGCCGGTCGTGTGCAGCACGCCCTTCGGCTTGCCCGTCGAGCCCGACGTATAGAGAATGAACAGCGGATCTTCGGCGTTCATCGGCTCCGGCTCGCAGTCGGCCGAAACTTCCGCCGCCTCGTCGTGGTACCAGACGTCTCGGCCGGTCTTCATGTCGATCGGATTGCCCGTCACCTTGACCACGATCACCCGGGTGACGCCCGGCGCCTTCTGCAGCGCCTCGTCGACGTTCCTCTTGAGCGGGATGGTCTTGCCGCCGCGCCGGCCTTCGTCGGCGGTC
>DASVOL010000828.1:0-4732 GCA_036383375.1 Bradyrhizobium sp.
GCTTCCGGCTGCGACCGTTCAACTTCTTCGATCGCAATCCCGCGCTCGACGTGCCGCCGATGGTGAATGCCAGGGACACCAAATGACGTGCCGCGCGCATCGCATCGGGGCGATGGCCGGCGCGCTGCTGGCGTTGTTTGCGACAGGGCCGGCTGCGCGCGTGGCGGCGGCGGAAAGCGGCGCTGACGATGCATCCTTGCTCTATCTGAGCAGCAACGACTGGCAGCGCCAATCCGCGCCGCACAAGGTCGCGCTCGCGGCCGATTTCCTGCGGATCTTCTGCACCGATCAGAGAATGTCAGCGGCGTCGCTGGCCGACTGCCTCGACCGCGACAAGGCGGATGGCGCGCTGTTCGAGCGCGCCATCGCCTGCGTGAGTGGGCTGTCAGGCAGCCGCTGAGAGCCCGGCGTCGATCCCCTCGGCGATCGCCTTCACATCCAATGCGGTGAGGATCAGGGGCGGGGACAGGATCAGGTTGTTGCCGGAGACGCGCAGCATCACTCCGGCTTCGTAGGCGCCATCTGCCACCTTCGCCATCGTCTTCTTGTCCGCGGGCTTCTTGCTGTCGCGATCGGCGACCAGCTCGAGCGCTGCCATCAGGCCCTTGCCCCTGACGTCGCCGACCAGCGGATGCTTGGCCTTGAGCGCGGCCAGCGCCTGCGCGAGGTCCTTGCCGCGTGCGGCGGCATTCTCGTCGAGCTTGAGGCGACGGGTCTCGGCGAGCGCCGCAATACCCGCGGCACAGCCGACCGGATGACCCGAATACGTGTAGCCATGGCCGATCGAGCCGAAATTGGTGGTGTCAGTCTCGAAGGCTTCCGCGACCTGCTCACCGATCAAGGTCGCACCGAGCGGGAAATAGCCCGAGGTAATCGCCTTGGCCATCGTCATCATGTCAGGCTTCACGCCCCAGAGACGCGAGCCCGACCATGCGCCGGTGCGTCCGAATCCGGTGACGACCTCGTCTGCGATCATCAGGATGCCGTGCCGGTCGCAGATCTCGCGCACGAGCTTCATGAAGCTGTCCGGCGGCACGATCACGCCACCGGCCCCGAGCACCGGCTCCATGATGAAGGCCGCGATGGTGTCACCGCCCTGGAACGCGATCTCCTCCTCCATCGCCGCCGCGCAAAGCTGGGCGAGTTTTGCGGGATCGGTTTCGTTGAAGGGATTGCGATAGGTCGACGGCGCCGGGATATGGAATACGCCGGGCAGCATCGGCTCATAGTTGCGGCGGAAATTGGCGTTGCCGTTGACCGACGCGCCGCCGAAATGGGTGCCGTGATAACCCTTCTTCAGCGCCAGGAACTTGGTGCGGTCGGCCTGGCCCTTGATCTTCCAGTATTGCCGCGCAAGCCGCAGCGCGGTCTCGACCGAGTCCGATCCGCCCGACGTGAAGAAGGCGCGAACCATGCCTTCCGGCTTGAACCATTCGGTGAGCTCGTAGGCGAGCTCGATCGAGGGGCCGCTCGAGGTGCCGCGGAAGCCGGAATAATACGGCAGCGCGCTGAGCTGATCTGCGATCGCTTGCTTGATCGGATCGCAGCTGTAGCCGAGGTTGACGTTCCACAGGCCGCCGACCGCATCGATCACGGTCTTGCCGTCGATGTCGGTGACGTGGACGCCTTCGCCCTTCATCACGATCCGCGGCGGCTGCGCCCGCATCTCGGCGGGATGGGCCATCGGGTGCCAGATCGGCTTGGCGTTGTTCTCAACCAGGAAGTTTCTATCGCGCATGATCGCTCTCTGTCGTTAACGCGCTTTCTTTATGCGAAGCGGTACCAACTTCGCTCGAAAACGCTTTAGTCGAATTGCAGCCCGAAATGCCGCAGCGCCTCGCCGTAGGACGCGGCTGGATTGCGTACGTCAAACAGCACCGTGCGCATGTTGCACGCGGCGGCGCCCGTGATGTTGCGGCGCTGGTCGTCGACGAAGACGCAATCTTCTGCCTCCAGCGCCAGTTCGTCCAGCACGCTTTGATAGGCACGAGGATCGGGTTTCAGGATCCCGGTATGGGTCGCGTCGACGATGACGTCGAAGTGCCTGAGGATCGAAAGGCGGGTGCGAAACTCCGCACCGTAGAACAGGTCGAGCTCGTTCGACAGGATCGCGAGCCGGACCCCGGCGTCGGCGGCGAGCGTAATCGCGCGCGCGGCCTCGGGACGGATCACGGTTTCGGGATCGGCGCCGCGCGCGCGCTTCACGAAGGTTTCCATGTCCTGCCAGTCTTCGCCGACCATGCGCCCGACCTCGCGGCTGCGGGTCAGCCAGTAGTCGCGTTCGGAAATCTCGCCGCGCTGCATCGCAGCCCACAGCGGATCGCTGTCGGGAGCGAATGGTCCGAGCCATTTCAGCGTGCACGGTGCGAGCCCGAGCGCGCGCTCGGTCAGGTCATGGGTCTCGAACAGGGTCTTCGAGATGACACCGCCGAAGTCGAGCACCAGCGCCTTTGCGAGCGGCCTTGTCATGCGGCAACCGTCGCGCGGCCGGGGCGGACGATGCCGGCCGCGACCCAACGATCGAAGATGCCGAGCACCGTTTCGTTGAATGTCGCGCTGTTGATGTGATCCTTGATCTCGTGCAGCTCGACCGGTGGCCGGACCGCCGACCGCATCGCGTCGACGAAGGCGGCGAGGGCTTCGGGATCGTGCAAAGCCTCGCCTTCGCGGTCCCATTGCTGAATGCCGCCGGCCGGCAGCACAAAGGCGACCGGCGCGCTGGCGCCGGCCAGCTTCGCGGCAATCGCGTGGGCGATCCGGCGGCGATCGGCGGCTCCCGATGTCGCCGACGCGAGCAAGCGGTTATGCGCGTGGAACGGCCGATCCGACAGCTCGTTCGGGACCCCAAGCCATGCCGGGAAGTCGACCATGTCGACTGCCCCGGGGGCGACGATTTGCGGAATGCCGGCTCTGCCAGCATTCTCCAGCCGGTCGGCGCCTGAATTGACCACCGAGCCGGTGAGTTGATTGGCGACCTCCTGCAGGCTGAGGTCCAGCACCGCGGCAAAGCCGCCCTGGGCTGCGATCGACTCCATCGCGCGGCCGCCCATGCCGGTGGTATGGAAGACGACCACCTCGTAGCCGCGCTGCTCGAGTTGCGGCTTGAGCTCCACCATGTAGCGCAGGCAGCTCTTGCCGAGCGAGGTGATCGCAACCACCGGCCGGTCCCGGCTCGGCTTGATGGCGCTCTTCGCCGCGCCGACGATCGCGCCGCAGGCTTGCGACAGCACGGCGGTGCAGGTGCCGTTGAGGCCATAGAGGCCGCCGGCCCACAGAATCATCATCAGATCGGCGGCGACGCGCTCGGGCGGGATCAGATGCGAGAAGGCGACGGTCGAGACGATCAGCTTCGGCAGGCCTAGCGGCAGCGCCTGTGCGACGTCGAGCGCAAGGTCGGTTCCCATCGTGCCGCCGATTGCGATCACGCCGTCGATGGCATCGCGCGCCGCAAGCTCGCGTGCCAGATTGGCAGCGCCGATCGCCATCAGCGACATCGCGGAATTCTCGTCGCCGCTGGATGCGATCGCCGCGATCGTGGTCTTTGCGGCAGCCGCCACCGCGTGCTTGTCATGCGCGGGCAGGTACGGCGGATCGCCGAGCACGCTGATGTCCATCATGACCGTGCTGCCGCCGGCGCGGGCGATGCAATCGCTCATGAACAGCAGTTCGTCGGCCTTGGTGTCTCCAGTGCCGATCAGAAGAATGCGGGGCTGCGTGATCTCGGGCATGACCTTCGGCTCGCCGGCGGCGTGAGGGATGTGGACGAGTTGGTTTGCACCCAGCGGGCAGGGCGTTCGGCCATCGTGCGATCACGCTATGAGGGCGCTGGCCGCGGCGACATCCACCTATCGGTTGATTGCTGCCAAAGCCTTGATTTGGCGAGGATTGCACCATGCCAGCGGTCTCCGGTCGGGAGCTGCTTTCGTCACCGTCACAATGATCCCCGCATGCAGCAAGCCCAGATCGATCTGTTACGCTCGGCCGCAATTCCGGCCCAGCAGCTCTTCATCGGCGGTCGGCCGGTGCAGGCGACTGGCGAGGCGCGGCTCGACGTGGTGTCGCCGATCGACGGCCAGGTGCTGACGACCATTGCAGACGGCGATGCGGCCGATATCGAGCTCGCGGTGAAGCGGGCGCGGCAGGCGTTCGAGCAAGGAAGCTGGTCGCGCGCGGCTCCGGCGCAGCGCAAGAAGGTGCTGCTGCGGTTCGCCGATCTGATTGAGCAGCACGCGCTCGAGATCGCGGTGCTCGGTGTGCGCGACAACGGCACCGAGATCGGCATGGCCTACAAGGCCGAACCGCTGTCGGCGGCTGGAACCATTCGTTACTACGCCGAGGCGATCGACAAGGTGTATGGCGAGATCGCGCCGACGTCAGGTGACGTGCTCGGGCTCGTGCATCGCGAGCCGCTCGGCGTCGTCGGCGTCATCGTGCCCTGGAATTTCCCGCTGATGATCGGGGCATGGAAGATCGGTCCAGCACTCGCGGCCGGAAACTCGGTCGTGGTCAAGCCGCCGGAGCTGGCGTCGCTGACGCTGCTGCGGCTTGCCGAGCTTGCGAGCGAAGCGGGTCTGCCGGACGGGGTGCTCAACGTCGTCACGGGTCGCGGAGCATCGGCCGGCGAGGCGCTCGCGCTGCATATGGATGTCGATGTGTTGGCCTTCACCGGCTCGGGCGCGGTCGGCCGTCGGTTGCTGGAATGCTCGGCGCGGTCGAACCTGAAGCGGGTTCA
>DASVOL010000829.1:0-12179 GCA_036383375.1 Bradyrhizobium sp.
GCCTTCTCGACCCTGACGGCCTCGACGCCCATGCCGGCCGCGAGATGCACGAAGTCGAGCGCGGGACCGGTGATGTCCATGCTCTGATAGGGATGCTGGGTGCCGGCTTCGAAATTCTGCCGCCAGACGTCCACATTGTGCTTGAGGATGCGGTACTCGCGGTTGGCTAGCACCACGAACACGATCGCAAGCTGGTGGTGCGCGGCGGTCCACAGCGCCTGGATCGCGTACATCGCCGAGCCGTCGCCGGAGATCGCGACAACCGGACGGTCCGGCATGGCGACCTTGACGCCGATCGCGCCGGCAAGACCCTGGCCGATGCCGCCGCCACGGCCGCCGAAATAATCGCCGAAGCCGCGATAGTCGAAGGCCCGGGCGAGATCGAGGCTCGCGGTGATGCTCTCATCGACGATGACCACATCATCGGGCAGGCCGCGACGAAGTTCCGCGGTGACGCGCGGCATCGAGCTCGGCTCGCGGTTCCAGCTCTTCTCGACGCGTGCGTGATAGGCTTCCTTCTCCTTCGCCTGCAGTTCGGCCAGCGCAGCGTTGCGGTCTTGCGCAGCCTGCCTGAAGTCCGCGCTCGCCTTGGCCCGCAGCGCGTCCGTCAATGCGCCAAGGCTGACCGCGATGTCGCCGACGATCCCGGCATCGAGCCGGTTGTTGAGGGCGAGACGCTCGGCCGAGGCTTCGATCTGGAGCACGGACGCGCCGTCGGGAATGTGGCCGCCAGGCGCAAACCAGATGTCTTCGAAGAAGGGACCGCCGACGAGCAGAACGAGATCGGCGTCACCGAGTGCCTTACGTACCTGCCGGGCGTCGCCGGGGAGCGACTGACGATAGCTCGGATGACTGGTCGGGAATGGCGCGTGATGCCGCAACCCTTCGAACCACACGGTGGCGCCGATCGCTTCTGCCAGTGCCACCAGTGCCTGCTCGCCGCCCGACCGCGCCACGTCGTCACCGGCGATGATGGCCAGATTCTTCGCCTTCAGCAGCAGCGCGAGCAGCGCCTCGATGCCTGCCGGATCGGGGCGTGTCGACCGCCACAGATTGTCCGGCGTCGATGCATCGACCGCGGTCTCCTGTTCGAGGACGTCGATCGGCAGCGATACGAACACCGGCCCCTGCGGCGCATCGGTCGCCACCTTGAACGCGCGTCGCATGATCGGCGCGATCTCGTCGGCGCGCTCGATCTGAACGCTCCACTTGGTCACGGGCGCTGCCATCGCAACGAGGTCGTGGCCGAGCAGCGGATTGTTGAGCCGCATGCGCGTGTCCTGCTGACCCGCCGTCACGACCACGGGCGAACCAGCTTTCAGCGCGCCATAGAGCGAACCGATACCGTTGCCGAGGCCGGGCGCGACATGCAAATTGGCGACGGTGACGCGTCCCGATGCCTGTGCATAGAAGCTGGCGGCGCTGACGGCGACGCCTTCATGCAACGCCATGATGTATTCGAGTTGCGGGAAGGCCGGCAGGCTGTCGAGCAGCGGTGTTTCCGTCGTGCCGGGATTGCCGAAGATGTGACGCACGCCGTGCGACACGAACGATTCCATCAGCACACGGCGTCCACGCATTCACTGCCTCCCGGTTGGTTCTGGTCCGTTTTGCGCATCATCGGCCGATGACAAGCCGATGGCAACTGCGAGACGTTTCGCGTACGCCGCGCTGGTTTTCGCGGAGCGCCGTCGACGATCACGCCTTCGAAATACCGCCGTCGATCACCGGTCCCAGCGGCTCGTAGCGTTCGCCGCTGAAGCGCGTCAGTTGCAGTTGTTCGAGCGGATAATAGTCGGTCGGCGAGGTGTTGATCTTGATGCCCGGCAGCAGCATGTCGGATTCCACATCCTTCAAATTTGCCGCCTGCTTGATGATGCCCTCGGATGAGACGTCGTCACCGCACTGCTTGAGCACCTGAACCAGGATCTGGCTGGTGAGATAGCCGGTGACGGCGTAGATGTCGTTCTTGGCCGCCGCCGGATCGTATTTGTCGAGGAAGGCACGCCATTTCTGAATCGCGGGATCGTTGTCCCAGGCGGCGTCGACGGGATCCTTCAAATAGGCGCTCGAGATGATGCCCTTGGACTCGGCGAAGCCCGCGGCCTTCAGTGTCGAGCCGGCGGAGGAGGCGTTGTTGCCGATGTAGTGCGCCGGTTGCCAGCCAAGCTCGGCGATCTTCTTGATGCCTTGCGCCGCGAATTTCGGCGTGGTCATGCTCATGAACACGTTGGCGCCGGCGGATTTGCAGCGGACCACCTGGCTGTCGATGGTCGGGTCGGCGGTCTCGTAGGAGAGCTCGGCGACGATTGCCGACGTCTTGGCGCCGAGTCCATCCTTGAAACCCTTCAGCACGTCGCGGCCGAAGTCGTCGTTCTGGTAGACGATGCCGATCTTGGGATCGTTCTGTGTCGACAGGACGTGCTGTGCGAAGGCCCGGCCCTCGATCTGGTAGCAGGGCTGGAAACCCATGGTGTAGGGGAAGTTCTTGTAGTCGCCGAATTTGGTGGCGCCCGAGGCGATGAAGAGGTGCGGGACCTTCTTCTGGTTCATGTACTTCATGATCGCGGCATTGGTCGGCGCACCGAGCGGCGCAAACAGCACATCGATCTCGTCGCCTTCGACCAGCTTGCGCGCCTGTTCTACTGTCTTGGCCGGGCTGTAGGCGTCGTCATAGGTGATGTATTTGATCATGCGGCCGTTGATGCCGCCCTGCTCGTTGATCATCTTGAAATAGCCGCCGGGCGTGCGGCCGATCGACGAATAGACCGCAGCCGGTCCCGAATAGGCGTCGATGTTGCCGATCACGATCTCGGTCTTGCCCTTGGCAATCGCGGGCCCGCCGAGCAGCAGCGTGGCTGACGTGGCAGCCGTGCCCTTGATGAGATCACGACGAGTGAGCTGGGGTGAACGGTTCCTTGGCATTGTCGTCCTCCGTTTCTTGTTGTTGGCCGTTTGGCATTATTGGCCGGTTGGCAGCCTCTGACGGGCATGTCGGCTCAAAGCATTTCACAGCCTTTGAGCCGGATCAAACCAGTCTATGAGTGATGTGCGGCGGAACTTGTGTGCAGTCGCTATTGCCGGAAATATTCGCGCGGTGTCAGGGTCCGGCGCGGCAGATCGAATGATCCACCGCGCCGGACACCAAGATCGATCAGGCCGGCAGGGCCCGGCTCGCCGTGCGGCCGTGCGCGCTGAGTTCGCGCACCGGAAACACGCGGTCGTACGCAATGTTGAAGACGAACGCGTAGACGAGATAGAACGCGACGATCGAGATATCCATCATCAGCGCGGCCCACAGCGAGACGCCGAGATACCAGGCGACGAACGGGATCAGCAGCACGATCAGGCCGGCCTCGAACAGCATCGCGTGTGCAACACGGATCGGCATCGTCTTGACGACACGGCCGGTGAGGCGGACCAGCGCGTGGTCGAAGCCGAGATTGAACAGCAAGTTCCAGATCGTCGCCACCGTCGCCGAGACGACGCCGATGACGCCCATATGGGCGACCGGCTGATTGAACAGCCAGGCGGCAGCCGGCGTGAAGATGGCGATACCGATCAGTTCGAACAGGACTGCGTGCCTGATCCGGTCGGAGAAGGAACGCATAGACATCGTAAAACCCTTTCTGTCGTTGTGACGAGATTTCTATCTGATATTGTGGGATAAGAAAGTTAGGTAATATCTGGAAAAGAGATAGATGACCGTTTCCATGGATCAGCTTGAATCCTTCGTGGCGGCGGCCGAGCAGGGCTCGTTCTCCGGTGCGGCACGGCTTTTGAAGAAGGCGCAATCGGCCGTCAGCACCCATGTCGCCAATCTGGAGACCGACCTCGGGATCGCGCTGTTCGACCGGGCCGGCCGCAACCCGGTGCTGACCGATGCCGGGGTACGGCTGTTGCCGGAAGCAAGATTGATCCTCGATCGCCGCGAACATCTGATCGGTGTCGCCAGCAGTTTCGAGGCGCATGTCGAGAAGCGCCTGGTGGCGGCGATCGACGAACTCTATCCGGAGAGCGCGGTCGGCGAGCTGTTTGCGGAATTCGCCAAGCGCTTTCCTCATGTCGAAGTGGAGCTGCTGTTTCCGATCATGGAGGACGTCAGCCGTCTCGTGCTCGACGGCAAGGCCGATGTCGGCGTGATGTGGCGGCAGGAGCATCTGCCGCCCGAGCTCGGCTTCAAGACCATCGGCTGGGTGCCGCTGCAACTCGTCTGCGGAAAGAACCATCCGCTGGCGCATGGCCGGGTGGATTGGGAGGAGCTGAAGCGGCATCGCCAGATCATGGTCACGGTGCGCAACGAAGGCACCGAGCGGCACCGGCTGCGTGTCGCAGCGGAGGTGTGGTGGGTCGAGAGCCACTGGGTGATCCTGCAGATCCTCAAGCAGGGCGTCGGCTGGGCGCTGATCCCGGCCCACATCATGGCGAGCTCACAGATTGCCGAAGAGCTTGCGGTTCCCGAATTGGAATTCGACGAGGGCGCGCATCCCGTTGCGCTCGAAGTGGTCTGGCACAAGCAGCGGCCGGCGGGGCCGGCGGCGAAATGGTTGCGTCGCCGCTTCGCCACGCGGCCGCCGATGCTCCGCATGTGACGGGACAGGCGCGTCGGACAACGTCGCTCGCCGCATGGGAGCTGACATCGCGGCCGCGATGTGTTGCCATGCGTGCCGCACTGACCGGACAGGGTGGAGACGATGGCGAAGCAGTTGGAAGGCAAGGTCGCGGCCGTAACCGGCGCGGCATCGGGCATCGGACTTGCGAGCAGCGAGGCAATGCTGGCCGCGGGCGCGCGCGTGGTGATGGTCGACCGTGACGCGGCCGCGCTGCAAGCACTCGCCGGCAGGCACGGCGATGCGGTGATCCCGCTGGTCATCGACCTGCTCGATCCGAAGGCCTGCGCGACGCTTCTGCCAAAAATCCTCGAGAAGGCCGGCCAGCTCGACATCCTGCACGCCAATGCCGGGATCTATGTCGGCGGCGATCTCGTCGATGCCGATACCGGCGCGATCGACCGGATGCTGAACCTCAACGTCAACGTCGTGATGAAGAACGTGCACGACGTGCTGCCGCACATGATCGGACGCGGGACCGGCGACATCATCGTGACGAGCTCGCTCGCCGCGCATTTCCCGACGCCGTGGGAACCGGTCTATGCGTCGTCGAAATGGGCGATCAACTGCTTCGTGCAGACGGTGCGGCGCCAGGTGTTCAAGCACGGCATCCGCGTCGGCTCGATCTCGCCCGGGCCCGTGATCAGCGCACTGCTCGCAGACTGGCCGGCGGAGAAGCTTGAGGAGGCCAAGGCGGCGGGCAGCCTGCTGGAGGCGAGCGAGGTCGCCGAGGTCGTGATGTTCATGCTGACCCGGCCGCGCGGCATGACCATCCGCGACGTCGTGATGCTGCCGACGAACTTCGATCTGTAGGGCCACGTTGCTGCCGGGCGTCGCCTCAGGCGGCGCCGCGATCGAGAGCCGGCTTGGGGTCCTTTTGCGTCAGCCGGCGCAGGGCCGCGACGTTGGTGGCGACGGAGGCCAGGCGGCACTGTGCCTTGCCGTCGGATTTGGCCTCATAGAGCGCGGCATCGGCAACGGCCAAAAGCTCCTCGGCTTCGGTGCCGTGCTCCGGCGAGACAGCGACGCCGACACTGACGCCGACCTTTGCGAAGATGCCGTCGGCGAGCCGGTAGGGCATCGTGACGGCCTGGATGATGCGCTGGCCGATCCCGAGCGCCTGCTCGGCGGTGACGCCGTTCGCCAGCACCACGAATTCATCGCCGCCGAGTCGCGCGATCACCGCGGTCTCGGGCAGAGCGCGCCGCAGCCGCTCGGCAGCCAGCACCAGCACCTCGTCGCCGGCCGCATGGCCATAGGTGTCGTTGATCGGCTTGAAATTGTCGAGGTCGAGGAACAGCAGCGCGAACGGCCTGTCGTGTCCGGCCGGAGCCGCGAGCTTCGTGTTCAGCGCGGCGACGAAACCGGCGCGATTGCGCAGGCCGGTCAAGGTGTCGTGATGGGCAAGATGGCCGTTCTCGCGCTCGGCGCGCATGGTTGCGATCAGCATTTTGTTGAGGCGGAAGGCCGCGACCGTCATCGCCGCGAGATACATCGGCACCTGCAGGAACACGATGAACAGCAGCGGCTCGCCGGCCAGCGCCGCGCCGGGCACGATCGGGCCGAGGCTGAGCAGGATCATGGTGCCGGCAAGGCGCGGGGCGCTGAAGTTGCGGAAGCAGATGCCGCCGACCATCGCCGCCGCAGACAGCGAGGCCAGCATCGCAACCACCCAATCGCCGCTTGCGAGGCTGATCAGCATGCCGAAGCCGACGCTGGCGCTCCAGGCGACCGCGAGGACGAGGTGCGGATCGGTCGGCGTCGGCCGCCCTTCGCGTGCCGCGCGCTGCGCAGCCACGAGCACCGCAAGTCGCGAGAGGCAGATGACGAGTTCGAGGATGACCCAGGCGATGAACGGCGCGGTCGGCTCGCGGATCGCAATCACGGCCGCGACGGCGACCGTATTGACCGCGCCGGCTGCGAACACCGGCAGCGAGCCGTAGAGATCCCCGATCAGCGCCGCGCGGATGTCATCAGGCACGCCCGGACCCGCATCGGCGAGCCAGCGCGTCACGCCCCAGCGCGGCTGGCTGTATCGTCCTTTTTCGGACTGCATTGTTCTTGCCTCGTACTTTCACCTGGCAACTGACCTTGCCGGACCTAACAGGCGTTTAAGGCTGCCGCGGATCGCGCGGTGTGATTGACGACCGGTAAACCCGGCGGGCGATCGCACCGCCGAATACCGATGCCGGAGGCTGCGATGCGGCGGTTGGTCGCGACGTCCATTCGTCCGGCGGCTAATTTTCGGGCGGCGGCGGGATTAATCTGCGCCGGGAAGGGTTCAAGAAGGTCACAGAACAACACCCTTCAGGGAGGCTTCCTCATGCGTCGTGTCAGTCTGGCTTTCTTTGCATCCGCAACCGTCCTCGCCGCGACGCCGGCGCTGGCGCAAGCGCCGCTGGTCGAGAAGAACGTCTCGATGGCGATGTCGCTGGCGATCATGCAGGCGGCGCTCGATCAGTGCGGCAAGGATGGTTACAAGGTGTCGGTGGTGATCGTCGACAAGGGCGGCAATGTCGCGGCCTCGGTGCGTGGTGACGGCACCGGTCCGCACACCATGGAATTCGCGCGGATGAAGGCCTACACGGCGCGCACCCGCAGCCAGACCTCGCTTGCCACGATGAAGCAGATGGAAGATCCGGCCAACGCCTTCCTGAAGCAGATCCCCAATGTCGTCGGCGTCGGCGGCGGCGTGCCGATCAAGGCAGGCAAGGAGGTGATCGGGGGCGTCGGTGTCTCCGGCGCGCCCGGCGGCGAGAAGGATGAGGTCTGCGCCAATGCCGGCCTTGCCAAGGTGGCGGACGCGCTGAAATAGCGCGGCCCGATGCGGCGGCCGTGTGTTGCGCTGATATCGCGGTGATCCTATGAGTCGGGCAGGCGGGACATCTCGCCTGCCGGGCGCGCGGCAACGGGTGCCGGGAATCCGCAATGCGCCTGGCGTCACGGCGTTCGGCGGCCAGCTCAACCGGTTGACGGCCGGCATGACGCCGATGCAATCAAGATGACAGAGCACAATCTCGTCGCTGCAAGCAGCGAGCCGCGGACCCGGGATAGCCTCATCCGTGACCTGCTTCGCCTCGGCGTGCAGCCGGGCGAGACATTGCTGGTTCATTGCGCCATGAGCAGGCTTGGTTGGGTGGCCGGCGGCTCGGAAGCCGTGGTGCGTGCGTTGCTCGGCGCGGTCAGCGACACAGGCACGCTGGTGATGCCCGCGCAATCATCGCAGCTCAGCGATCCCGCCAACTGGCGCGCGCCGGCTGTTCCGCTGGAATGGGTCGAGACGGTCCGCGCGAATTTGCCCGCCTTCGACCCGCGCACGACGCCGACCCGCGACATGGGCGCCGTCGCCGAGCTGTTCCGGACCTGGCCGGGCGCACGGCGGAGCCTGCACCCGACCTGCTCGTTTGCCGCGCTCGGACCCGCGGCGGAGAAGATCACCGCGCAGCAGCCGCTCAGTGCGCCGTTCGGTGACGAGGGGCCGCTCGGATATCTCTATCGATCGGCGGCGCGTGTCCTGCTGCTTGGCGCGGACTTCGACGCCTGCACCGCGTTCCACCTGGCCGAGCAGAAGGCGTGGCCGGGCTTGCCGCGTATCGCGGAAGGTTCACCCATGGTCGTCGACGGCGAACGCCGCTGGGTTCGGTTCGACGTCCCGGCGGCATACCCGGACGGCTTTCCGGAGATCGGCGATCAATTGCTCCGGCAGGGGCTGGTTCGGAGCGGCAGCGTCGGCGCCGCCACCTGCCATCTGATGTCATTGCCGCGCATTGTCGACGCGGCCGCCGAAATCATGGCCGCGCAGCCATTTCCGTTCAGATGAAACGGGCGCGCGGCGGCTAGACTGCCACGAGTTCATCCGCGCGGCCCGCGCGCTTCGCCTTCTTCAGCTTGGCCGGCGCGAACAGATTGCTGGCGGCGAGGCCCGCGGTGTCGGCGACCGTGGGATCGCATGACACCATGGCGGCGACGATGGCGCCGTCGATCAACAGCGCGAGCTGATGCGCGAGCACCGCCGGTTCGGTCGCGCCCATCTCGCCGGCCAGCTTTTCGATATGGGCCAGCACCACCTTCTTGTGCTTCAGCGCGATATTCCGGAACTGCTTGGCGTCCTTGTCGTGCTCGGCGACCGCGTTGATGAAGGGGCAGCCGTAGAAGCGCTCTTCGGCGAACCAGGTCTTCAGGGCAGGGAAGATCCGCGACAGCTTGGTCTGCGGATCGCCGCCGCCGGCCTCGATCGCGCCGATGAACCATTCGCGCCACTGCCGGCCTTCGCTCTCCAGCACGGCATGCACGAGGTTGGTCTTCGAGCCGAACAATTTGTAGAGCGTGGTCTTCGCGGTTCCGGCCTCGTCGATGATCGCATCGATGCCGGTGGCGTTGATGCCGTTCTTGCAGAACAGATGCGTCGCCGCATTGAGCAGGCGTCCGCGCGCGGACTCGTCGTCGCCGGCGGCGAACGCGGCGGCAGGTTTTTTCTTCGCAAGCGATTTGGCCATGCGCGGCAGTAAATCGGAGCGCGGCAAAATCATCAAGTCGCATCTTCACGGGGGCGGGCGTGCGCCGTCCTGCGTTCAAAGTAATCGCGGCGGCGCGGCAGATGCACCGCGTTTGAGCAGCCGCGTCCTGATCAATCCGCAGGCAGGCAAGGCTAACCGGCTGCGCGACTTCAGCTTTTGATTTGGCGGAGGACTGGCACGCTTCGTGCAGGAAACAGACCGTTCGGTATCCTGACCAAATCCATCGCTCCCAGGGAGAAAACTGATGACCGCTGTCGCTCAAAAAACCGCACTGACCGGCTGCCTCGCGCCGATCGACAGAGGCGGGCTCGAGCAGCTGATTGCCAACGGCAAGGCCAACCCGAAGGTGATCAAGACCTTGAAGTGCAGAACGGTGGCCGAGGGCAAGTTCCGTCACGCCAACTACATCCGCAACCTCGCGCCCTACATCGTCGACGAACCACCGGGCCTGCTCGGCGACGATACCGCGCCCAATCCGTCGGAGGCCTCGCTCGCCGCGCTCGGCTCCTGCCTTGCGGTCGGCCTGCACGCCAACGCCGTGCATCGCGGCTGGATCGTCAACAAGCTCGAGCTGGAGCTCGAGGGCGATCTCAACATCACCGCGGTGTGGGGCACCGGCGACGTCAGCGAGAAGCCGGTCGGCTTCACCGATGTCCGCGTCAAGGTCGACATGGAATGCGAGGGCGTCGCGCAGGGCGAGATCGACGCGCTGGTGGCGCATGTGAAGAAGTGGTCGCCGGTCGCCAACACCTTCACCCGTCCCGTCAATCTCGAGGTCAGCGCGTAAGGCTCGACCGGCAATTCAAGGTGCGGAGACCAACCATGGGTTCACTGGCTTTATCGCGGGTCGCAGCTCAAGATCCCGCACCGACGATCACGGACGAGGTCGCGCGCCTCGCCCGGCAGGAGCTGGCACCGCTCGCATCCGCGATCGATGCCGGCTCGGTCTATCCCGGCGAATTCCTGCGCCGGCTCGGCAAGACCGGCGCGTGGAGCAGCCACGTGCCGCAGGAGGGGCCTGCCGACCTGCGCTGGGCGATCCAGTCGATGGCCGCGCTCGGCGAGGTCTGCGGCGCCACCGCCTTCATGGCGTGGTGCCAGAACACGCTGGTCTGGTACGTCGCCAATTCCACCAACATGAAGCTCGCCGCGCGCTTCGGCAACTGCTTCTCAAGCGGGCGCGCGCTCGGCGGCACCGGGCTCTCCAATCCGATGAAGAGCTTCTTCGGCATCGAGCGGCTGAAGCTGAAGGGCCGCAAGGTCGATGGCGGCTACATCGTGCGCGGCGCGCTGCCCTGGGTGTCGAATCTCGGCCCCGACCACTACTTCGGCACGATCTTCGAGCGCGAGGACGAAGGCACGGGCGGCGAGCCGGGCAGCACGGTCATGTTCCTTGCCGATTGCTCCGACCCCGCGATCACGCTGACGCCGTGCAAGCCGTTCCTGGCGATGGACGGCACCGGCACCTACGGCGTCCAGTTCCGCGACGTGTTCGTGCCTGACGAGCTGATCCTGGCCGAGCCGGCGGCGCCGTTCGTCAAGAAGATCCGCGCCGGATTCATCCTGCTGCAAACCGGCATGGGCCTCGGCCTGATGAGGGATTGCATCAACATCATGGACGAGGTCCAGGCGCCGCTCGGTCACGTCAACCGCTATTTGCCGCAGCAGCCGCTGCAATTCCGCGAGCTCTATGCCGAGTTCGAGAAGGAGGCGATGACGCTGGCAAGCGATCCCTACAATGCCGAGGACAGCTACTGGCGCCGCGTCGTCGCGCTCAGGCTGCGGAT
Organism: Bradyrhizobium sp.; assembly: GCA_036383375.1. Taxonomy (GTDB): domain Bacteria; phylum Pseudomonadota; class Alphaproteobacteria; order Rhizobiales; family Xanthobacteraceae; genus Bradyrhizobium. The sequence continues at coordinate 10,915 of DASVOL010000829.1, forward strand.
CGGCGATGCCAGCGTCGCGTTCGCGCATGGCGCGATGCTTCATTGCGGCGCGCGTGGCTACCTGATGAGCCATCGCGCCCAGCGCAGGCTGCGCGAAGCCTATTTCGTCGCCATCGTCACGCCCGCCACCAAGCAGCTGCGCAAGATGCTGGCGGACGGCTGAAGGAGTTCGGGACCACCACAACTGCAACCACAAACGGAGAGAGCCATGACGGACGTTCTGATCACCGCCGGCGAACTTGCCGAGCTCGTCAAGAAAGAGCCGTGTGTCATCATCGACACCCGGAATCCGGATGCCTATGCGGCCGGCCATCTGCCCGGTGCCGTCAATGTGCATGACGTCTTCACGTTCCTCGCGACCTCGACGCCGGAGGGAATCCACGAGCTGAAGACCAAGTTCGCCGACGCGTTCGGCGCTGCCGGTCTCTCCGGCAAGGAGACCGCCGTGATCTACGAGCAGTCGATGAATTCCGGCTTCGGCCAGTCCTGCCGCGGCTACTACCTGCTGACCATGCTAGGCTATCCCAAGATCAAGGTGCTGCATGGCGGCTTCGATGCCTGGAAGGCCGCCGATCTTCCGGTTACCACCGACGTCGCGGTGCCGCCGAAGGCCTCGTTTGCGATCGTGCCGGAGGCCGGCGACATCATGATCGACGCCAAGGCGATGCTGGCCGCGGTCGGCAAGCCCGGCGTTGCGATCCTCGATGTGCGCGATGTCGACGAGTGGATCGGCGAAAGCTCGTCTCCTTATGGCAAGGATTTCTGCCCGCGCAAGGGCCGCATCCCCGGCGCGGTCTGGCTCGAATGGTACCGGATGATGAAGCCGACCGGCGAGGGTCCGCGCTTCAAGTCGAAGGACGAGATCCTGGCGGAATGCGCCACCGTCGGCATCTCGCAGACCACGCCGGTCTATCTCTACTGCTTCAAGGGCGCGCGCGCTTCGAACACCTTCCTCGCGCTGAAGAACGCCGGCGTGAAGGACGTGCGGATGTACTTCGGCTCCTGGAACGAGTGGTCGCGCGACCCGGCGCTGCCGATCGACGAGGGCCTGCCGACCGCTGCCGTCGTCACGGGCAAGGCGGCATAGAATCTGCATGTTTGCGGGCGTCCGGCGGCGTAAAATGCGGCCGGACGCCGATCAATGCCGGCGTCGGCACCGCGCGCCGATCCCCAAGGAGGAAGCCTCATGAAACGCGAAGACCTCACCGAAAAGCTGCTCGACATCAAGCGCGAGAAGGGCTGGAGCTGGAAGCACATCTGCGAGA
>DASVOL010000830.1:0-2649 GCA_036383375.1 Bradyrhizobium sp.
AGATCAAGCATGCGGCCAAGCACCTCAAGAGCTGGATGGCGCCCGAGCGGATCCCGACCACGGTGCAGTTCGCGCCGGCCAGGAACCGGCTGATCCCGCAGCCGCTCGGCGTGGTCGGGATCATCGCGCCCTGGAATTATCCGCTGCAGCTGACCTTGGCCCCCGCGGTCGCCGCGATCGCCGCCGGCAACCGCGCCATCATCAAGCCGAGCGAGCTGGTGCCCCGTTTCGCCGAGCTGCTGGCCGAGGTGATCGAGAAGAAGTTCGACACCACCGAGCTTGCGGTCACCGATATCGACGATGACATCGCGAGGGCCTTTGCCGCGCTGCCGTTCGATCACCTGGTCTTCACCGGCTCGACCCGCGTCGGCAGGCTGGTCGCGGAGGCGGCCGGCCGCAACCTGACACCGGTGACGCTCGAACTCGGCGGCAAATCGCCTGCGATCGTCGACGGCTCCGCCGACCTCGACGAGGCCGCGCAGCGCATCGCCTATGGCAAGCTACTCAATGCCGGCCAGACCTGCATCGCGCCCGATTACGTGCTGGTGCCACAAGCCTCGGTGCAGCCGTTCGCGATGCGGCTGCAAGGCCACATGCAGCACATGTTCGGTACCGATCCGAAAAATCCCGACTACACCTCGATCGTCTCCGACCGGCACTATGCAAGGCTCGAGGGCCTCGTCGCCGACGCCGCCGCGAAGGGCGCGACCATCATGCAGCCGGCCGCGCCGAACGATCCCGAGTGGAAGGCGCGGCGCAAATTCCCGCCGACCGTCATCGTTGATGCCACACCCGAGATGAGCGTGATGCAGGAGGAGATCTTCGGGCCGCTGCTACCGGTGATGGGCACCCGTGACGCAACCGAGGCGATCACCTTCATCAATCGGCGCGACCGCCCGCTGGCGCTGTACTGGTTCGGCACAGACAACGCCGCGCGCGATGCGGTGCTGGCGCGCACGGTGTCGGGCGGCGTCACCGTCAACGATTGCCTGTTCCATTTCGCGCAGGCCTATCAGCCGATGGGCGGCGTCGGCGCGTCCGGCGCCGGTGCCTATCACGGCGAATGGGGATTCAAGACGCTGACCAAGCTGAAGCCGGTGTTCTACCGCTCGCGCTTCAACCGGCTCGCCGATCTCTATCCGCCCTATGGCGCGAAGATCGCGCGGCTGGAGAAGCTGATGCGGCTGTTGTCGTAGCCGCCATTCCGGGGCTCGCGTAGCGAGAACCCGGAATCCATCGCGCCGCCGTAACGCGGATAAATGGATTCCGGGCTCGCGCTTCGCGCGCCCTCAGGTGCGCAATCGCGCACCGGGGAATGACGACAAAATGGGGGAAACAAACATGACTGACACATTCGAATTCGTGGTGGTGGGCGCGGGCTCCGGCGGTTGCGCGGTGGCGGGGCGGTTGTCGGAGGATCCGGCAACGTCGGTCGCGATGCTCGATGCCGGCGGCAAGAACGACAATTGGGTGGTGACCACGCCCGGCGCCATCATCCTCATGCTCTCGAGCAAGCTCAACAACTGGGCGTTCGACACGGTGCCGCAGAAGGGCCTGAACGGCCGCATCGGCTATCAGCCGCGCGGCAAGGGGCTCGGCGGCTCCAGCGCCATCAACGCCATGGTCTATATCCGCGGCCATCGCGCCGACTACGATCACTGGGCCTCGCTCGGCAATACCGGCTGGAGCTATGCCGACGTGCTGCCCTACTTCAAGCGCTCGGAAAACAACACCGAGCTCGACGGCGAATTTCACGGCAAGGGCGGACCGCTCAACGTCACGGGCCTGCCGTCCGACAATCCGGTCAAGGAGACGTTCCTGCAGGGCGCGCGCGAGGCCCAATTCCGGATCCGCGACGATTTCAACGGCGCCGAACAGGAAGGCCTCGGCATCTACCAGGTGACTCAGAAGAATGGGGAACGCTGGAGCGCAGCGCGCGGCTACATCCATCCGCACATGGGCCGCCGGTCCAATTTGCGCATCGAGACGCAGGCGCAGGCAACCCGCATCATCTTCGAGGGCAAGCGTGCCGTCGGCGTCGAATACATGCAGGGCAAGGAGAAGAAGGTGCTGCGCGCGCGGCGCGAGGTCATCCTCTCGGCCGGCGCGTTCCAGTCGCCGCAATTGCTGATGCTCTCGGGCGTCGGCGACGCCGCAGCGCTCGGCAAGCACGGCATCGCAAGCGTGCATGATCTGCCGGGTGTCGGACAGAACCTGCAGGATCACCCGGATTTCGTGTTCGGCTTCGCCTCCGACGCACCCTATTTCTCGGGACTGTCGTGGAGCGGCATCGGGCGGATCCTCAAGGGCATCGGGCAGTACCGGCGCGAGCGGCGCGGCCCGATGACCTCGAACGTCGCCGAATGCGGCGGCTTCCTGAAGACGCGACCTGAGCTCGACGTTCCCGACATCCAGCTGCATTTCTGCATGGCCATGGTGGAAGACCACGGCCGCAAGCCGCGCTGGGGCACCGGCTTCTCCTGCCATGTCTGCCTGCTGCGTCCGGCCAGCCGCGGCAGCGTGTGGCTGAACAGCGCCGATCCGCTCGCAGCCCCCGCGATCGATCCGAATTTCTTCGGCGAGGACAGCGACGTCGAGACCATGGTCGCGGGCTTCAAGATGACGAAGCGACTGCTCGACACGCCGGCG
>DASVOL010000831.1:0-5774 GCA_036383375.1 Bradyrhizobium sp.
GCACCAGTCCGCGCGCGACTTGCTCTTGAACACCTTCTCCAGCTTTGCCTTCAGCGCCGGCCAGGCCTTGCGGTCCATCTGGGCGTCGAAGTCGGCATCGGTCAGGTCGGCATGCTTGCGCAGCAGCGCATAGAACTGCGGCTCGATCGAGCCGATCGAGATGAAGTTGCCGCAGGAGCATTCGTAGACGCCGTAGAAATGCGCGCCGCCGTCGAGGAAATTCTGGTCGCGGCCGCCGCTCCAGCGGCCCTGCGCCGCCATGTCGTAGAACATCGACATCAGCGAGGCCGCGCCGTCGCACATCGCGGTATCGACCACCTGGCCCTTGCCGGACTTCTGCGCTTCCAGCAGCGCGGCGAGCACGCCGACCACGAGATAGAGCGCACCGCCGCCGAAATCGCCGACCAGATTGAGCGGCGGCACCGGCTTCTCCTTGGTGCCGATCGCGGCCAGTGCGCCTGTGATCGAGATGTAGTTGATGTCGTGGCCGGCGGCGCTCGCCAGCGGGCCTTCCTGACCCCAGCCGGTCATGCGGCCAAAGACCAGCCTCGGATTGCGCGCGAGCACGACGTCAGGACCGAGACCGAGGCGTTCCATCACGCCCGGACGAAAACCTTCGATCAACGCGTCGGCATGGCTGAGCAGGTCGAGCACTTCCGCGATCGCCGCCTTGTTCTTGAGGTCAAGCTCGATGACCTTGCGGCCGCGGGTTGCCACCGCCTTCAAATTCTTGCCCGCGCCGACACGGTCCAGCGTGATGACCTCGGCGCCCATGTCGGCGAGCAGCATGCAGGCGAACGGGCCGGGGCCGATGCCGGCGAATTCGACGATGCGGAAGCCGGCGAGCGGGCCCGAGGTGCGAGCGGCGGTGTGGGAGGCGGGTTTATCGAGCACGTTGTTATCCGTTGGTTGTGGGGCGTTAAGCGGCTGAGGTGTTTGCGGCAGGTTTGATGCCGAATGTCATGCGTTCTCCCGGCCGCCCGTGGGACGGTATTTTTAATTAGCTGATTAGCTAAATTGTCTCGCCGAACGCGCGATGAGGCAAGCGTCTTTTGCCTGGAAGCGCCGGTAAAACGCGGCACCGTGAAACGCGAACGGCGCGCATCGCTGCGCGCCGCCGCTCGACTTGTGTTTAGGCGCTATCAGCCGGCCGCGGTCACGGCCCGCTGTCCCATTACCTTCACCAAATTGGCGCGGTAGTCCGCCGAGCCGTGGATGTCGGCGAGCAGGCCGCTCGCCGCGATCGTGACGCTGTCGAGCGCCGAGGCCGCCCAGTTCGCCTTCAACGCCTGCTCGATCGGTGCCACCCGCATCACGCCGCTTTGCGACGCACCGGTCGCGGCGACGCGGACGTCACCCGACTTGGTCCTGGCGACGAACACGCCGGTCAACGCGAAGCGCGAGGCCGGATGCCGCATCTTGGCATAGCCGGCCTTGGCCGGGACCGGGAACGACACCGCGGTGATCATCTCGCCATCCTCCAGCGCCGTCGTGAACAGGCCCTTGAAGAAGTCTTCCGCCGCGATCGAGCGCTTGTTGGTCTTCACCGTCGCGCCGAGCGCCAGCACCGCCGCCGGATAATCCGCCGCCGGGTCGTTGTTGGCGAGCGAGCCGCCGATCGTGCCGCGATGGCGCACGGCCGGATCGCCGATCATCGACGCCAGATTGGCCAGCGCCGGGATCGCCTTCTGCACGGCGTCGCTTTGCGCCACGTCGTAATGCGTGGTCGCGGCCTTGATGGTGACGGTGTCGCCGGACACGTCGATGCCGATCATCTCCTTGATCTTGGCGACGTCGATCACATCGGACGGCGAAGCAAGGCGCTGCTTCATCACGGGGAGCAGGGTCTGTCCGCCGGACAGGAACCTGGACTCCGTGCCCTTGGCGAACTGCGCCACGGCATCGTCGATCGAGGATGCGCGGTGATAAGTGGTCTCGTACATCGTATCCTCCTCAACCGTGAATGGCGTGCCAGACGCGATCGGGCGTCGCCGGCATTTCCAGCTTGTTGTTGCCGATGGCGTCCGTGATCGCGTTGATCACGGCAGCAGAGGCGCCGATCGCGCCGGCTTCGCCGCAGCCCTTGACGCCGAGCGGGTTGCCCGGACACAGCGTCGTGGTGTGGGAGAGCTGGAACGACGGCAGGTCGTCGGCGCGCGGCATGGTGTAGTCCATGAACGACGCCGTCACGAGCTGACCGGTGTCGTCATAGACCACGCCCTCGAGCAGCGCCTGGCCGATGCCCTGCGCAAGGCCGCCATGGACCTGGCCCTCGACGATCATCGGGTTGATCAGCCGGCCGAAATCGTCCGCTGCCACGAAGTTGACGAAGGAGGTCTTGCCGGTGCCGGGATCGACTTCGAGCTCGCAGATATAGGCGCCGGCCGGGAAGGTGAAGTTGGTCGGGTCGTAGAACGCCGTCTCCTTCAGGCCGGGCTCCATGCCGTCGGGCAGGTTGTGCGCGGTGTAGGCGGCGAGTGCGACCATCGGCAGCGCGATCGCCTTGTCGGTGCCGGTGACCTTGAACTCGCCGTTCTCGATCACGATGTCGCTCTCGGACGCCTCGAGCGCATGCGCCGCGATCTTCTTGGCCTTGGCTTCGACCTTCTCCATCGCCTTCACGATCGCCGCACCGCCGACCGCGATCGAGCGCGAGCCGTAGGTGCCCATGCCGAACTGCACCTTGTCGGTGTCGCCATGCACGATCGAGACCTGGCTGATCGGCACGCCGAGCCGCTCGGCGATGATCTGGCAGAACGTCGTCTCGTGGCCCTGGCCGTGGCTGTGCGAGCCGGTGAGCACCTCGATGGTGCCGACCGGGTTGACGCGGATTTCCGCCGATTCCCACAGGCCGACGCCGGCCCCGAGACTGCCGACCGCCTTCGACGGCGCGATGCCGCAGGCCTCGATGTAGCAGGAGACGCCGATGCCGCGCAGCTTGCCGTCGGCCTTAGCCTTGGCCTTGCGGGCCGGGAAGCCGGCATAGTCGATCGCCTTCATCGCGGCATCGATCGAGGCGTGGAAGTCGCCGATGTCATACGCCATGATGACCGGCGTCTGATACGGGAACTGGTTGATGAAGTTCTTCTTGCGCAGCTCGGTCGGATCGACCTTCAGCTGCCGCGCCGCCGTCTCCATCATCCGCTCGAGCAGATAGCTCGCCTCGGGACGGCCGGCGCCGCGATAGGCGTCGACCGGCGTGGTGTTGGTGTAGACGCCGATCACCTCGGCGTAGATCGCCGGGATCACATACTGGCCCGACAGCAGCGTCGCGTAGAGATAGGTCGGCACCGCCGAGGAGAACAGCGACATATAGGCGCCGAAATTGGCGTGGGTCTTCACCCGCAGGCCAAGGATCTTGTTGTCCTTGTCGAACGCCATCTCCGCCTTCGAGACGTGGTCGCGGCCATGCGCGTCGGTGAGGAAGGCCTCCGAACGGTCGCCGGTCCACTTCACCGGGCGGTTGACCTTCTTCGAGGCCCACAGCGCCACCATCTCTTCCGGGTAGATGTAGATCTTGGAGCCGAAGCCGCCGCCGACATCGGGTGCGATGACGCGCAGCTTGTGCTCGGGCGCGATGTTGTAGAACGCCGACAGCACGAGGCGGGCGACGTGCGGGTTCTGTGAGGTCGTGTAGAGCGTGTAGTGCTCCTCGGCCTGGTCGTAATGCGCGACCGCGGCGCGCGGCTCCATCGCATTCGGCACCAAGCGGTTGTTGGTGAGCTCGAGCGTCACCACGTTGGCGGCCTTGCTGAAGGCGTCGCCGACCGCGGCTTCGTCGCCGATGTGCCAGTCATAGACGATGTTGCCGGGGGCTTCGGGATGCAGCTGCGGCGCGCCCGACTTGATCGCAGCCCTGACGTCGGCCACCGCGGGAAGCTCTTCGTAGTCGACGACGACGGCTTCCGCCGCGTCCTTGGCCTGGTTCTTGGTCTCGGCGATCACGACCGCGACCGCCTGTCCGACAAAGCGCACGGTCTCCGGCGCCATCGCCGGCCACGCGCCCATCTTCATCGGCGAGCCGTCCTTCGAGGTGATGGCCCAGCCGCAGATCAGATTGCCGACCTTGTCGTCGACGATCTGCTGTCCGGTCAGCACCGCGATCACGCCGGGCATCTTCATGGCCTCGGCGGAGTTGATGCCCTTGACCTTGGCATGTGCATGCGGGCTGCGGATGAAGTGAGCGTAGCTCATGCCGACCATTTTAACGTCGTCGACGTATTTTCCTTGTCCGGTAATGAACCGGCGATCTTCCTTGCGCACGACGCGTGCGCCAATTCCTTCAACACCCATAGTCTAGTCCTCCCAACGGAGATTCGATTTGCCGCCGTTTCCATCGAGACCGGCGGTGATGAGCTTGATCGTGTGTACTGCGTGGGCCGGCTATTCGGCGGCCTGCGCGACCTTCATGCGGCCGGCGGCATCGAGCACGGCCTTGACGATGTTGTGGTAGCCGGTGCAGCGGCAGATGTTGCCTTCGAGCTCGTGGCGAACCGTTTCCTCATCGAGCTTGCCGCCATGGCGGTGCACGATATCGACCGCGGACATGATCATGCCGGGGGTGCAATAGCCGCACTGCAGGCCGTGATTGTCGCGGAACGCCGCCTGCATCGGGTGCAGTTCGTCGCCCTTGGCGAGGCCTTCGATCGTGGTGACGTTGGAGCCGGCGGCCTGGCCGGCCAGCATGGTGCAGGATTTGACTGCCCGTCCATCGACATGGACGACGCAGGCGCCGCACTGGCTGGTATCGCAGCCGACATGGGTGCCGGTGAGGTTGAGGTTTTCGCGCAAGAGATGCACGAGGAGGGTCCGGTCCTCGACGTCGACCGAAACCGCCCTGCCGTTTACCGTCAGTTTGACTGTAGACACGCGTTTCTCCCAATAGCTTCGTTATGGGCCCAGTAGACCACGCTTCATATGGGACGTAACCGCGATCAAAGTCGTAGGTGCGGCCCTGTCTTGAAGGCGCCGGGCTGTACTTCCGATCCTAGCAGGCAGCCGTTCGAGGGGCAATTTGCAAGCTGCCGGGAGCATGCTCCGGCGTGCCGAAATCACACCGCAGTGCAAGCGGTTTTCGGCAAGTGGATGGTGCGACAGCGCGCCGAAAATCGCCGCCGCGATTGCTACTACCTTCCGCCTATAACGACGCAATAGCGTTGCTGTCATTTTCATTGCCGACGCAGCGACAGCAGATCGCTGGTTCATGAAATTGGGTATCGATCCGCGCGCGCGATGCATCCATCGCGGCAACGAAACCATATTGGAGGAAGCCAATGAAGCTGAGGAGCGGGATTTTCTTTGCCGGTGTGTCGCTGGTCGCCATGGTGATGGCAAGCATTGGCGCGTCGAAAGCCAATGATTCCGTCGTGAAGGCGGCGTCCGATCCGAACGGATGGGCGATCGCCGGCCACGACTACGGCAATACGCGTTTCAGCCCCTTAAAGCAGATCAATTCCGAGAATGCCGGCAAGCTGCAGCTGGTCTATTCGCTGTCGCTGGCCTCGCTGCGCTCCAACGAGTCGTCGCCGCTGGTGATCGGCAAGACGCTGTATGTGTCGACCTCGTGGGGTCCGAAATACGTCTATGCGGTCGATGCCGCGACCGGCGCGCGCAAATGGACCTGGCAGCCCGACATTCCGGATGACGTGCTTCAATACGCCTGCTGCGACGTCAATAACCGCGGCGTGTCCTATGCCGACGGCAAGATCTTCGTCGGCCGGCTCGACGGCAAGCTGACCGCGCTCGATGCCGAGACCGGCAAGGAGCTCTGGACC
>DASVOL010000832.1:0-4517 GCA_036383375.1 Bradyrhizobium sp.
TGCCAGGCCTTGGCGACCTCGAGAATGTTGGCGCCCTTGAGCGCAACGCGGCCGAGCGAGGCCTTGCGCAGCTCGTCCTCATATTGCTTGGGCGCATTGGCCGCGATCCAGGCTTTCGCCTCGGCGCGGAATGCGGCCTCCTGCGGGGTGTCGTCGAAATTCATGGTCTGTCATCCTTCGCCGGTGTCGTAGGATGGGTAGAGCGAAGCGAAACCCATCTTTGGACCACCCGCGTCATGATGGGTTTCGCTGCGCTCTACCCATCCTACAAATCATCAACGGTTACGCCGCGTTCTTCTTGCGCATGCGGTCGATCAGCGCGTCTTCCCAATAGGACAGGCTGCCGAGGCCAAGCGCGACCGCATTGGCGCGGCGGTAGTACATGTGGCAGTCGAACTCCCAGGTGAAGCCCATGCCGCCATGGACCTGGATGTTGTTCTTGGCGCAGTGCTGGAACGCCTGCGTCGCGCTGATGCGCGCGGCGGCGGCGGCTTCCGGCAACTCGCCGGCATTGGTCGAGAGCGCCCAGGCACCGTAGTAGCAATTCGAGCGCGCCAGGGTCGCCGAGACATACATGTCGGCCAGCATGTGCTTGACCGCCTGGAACGAGCCGATCGGACGGCCGAACGCGATACGGTCGAGCGCATAGTCGCGGCCCATCTCCAGCGCGCGGTCGGCGCCGCCGACCTGCTCGAATGCCGTCAACACTGCTGCGCGATCCAGCACCTGGGTGATGACACTCCAGCCCTCGCCGGCTGCACCGAGCGGCTCGGCCTTGGCGTCCTTGAAGGTGATCTCGGCCTGGCCGCGGGTGAGATCGATGTTGGTCAGCGACTTGACCTCAACGCCGCCCGCCTTGAGGTCGACGATGAACAGCGAGATATCGGACTCGCGTCCGCTCGAGCCGGTGCGCGCAGCGACCACGGCGAAATCGGCGATCGCGCCGTCGGCGACCGGCTTCTTGACGCCGTTGAGCACGCCGCCATTGGCTGTGACCTTGATCGCCTTCGGCGACGGATTGCCCTTGCCCTCGAACAGCGCCAGCGTGCCGATGGCATCGCCGGACGCGATCTTCGGCAGCCATTTCTGCTTCTGCACGTCACTGCCGGCGATCAGGATCGCCTCGGCGGCGAGATAGACGGTGGATGAGAACGGCACCGGCGCCAGCGCACGACCCATTTCCTCCGCGATCACGCAGAGCTCGAGATGGCCGGCGCCCGCGCCGCCGAACTGCTCCGGGATCGCGACGCCGAGGAAGCCCATCTCGGCGAGGCCTTTCCACAGAGCCTTGTCATAGGGCGCCTTGCCGTCGAGCACCTCGCGCACCGCCTTCGGCGGGCACTGCTCGCTGAGGAATTTCCGCGCCTCGTCACGCATCTGCTTCTGTTCGTCGGAGAAATCGAAATTCATGGCGCTTACCCGCGTTGCTGTTGTTGTTCGTAGGATGGGTGGAGCGAAGCGATACCCATCGGTTGCTTGTTCGGAAGTGATGGGTTTCGCTGCGCTCTACCCATCCTACGGTCAGTTCAAAATAATCACGTCGTCGCCGGGCTTGCCGGCGTAGAGCTTCTCCACCAATGCGGCGCGGCGTTCGAGGCCGGCGCGCTGGTTGATGTAGCCCTTGTCGGTGAGCTCGTTGCCGTCGATCGACGGCGGCTCGACCATCAGCATCGCACGCGCGATGCGCATGCTGCTGCCGGTGGTGGATGCATTGTGCGCCTGCAAGCCCTTCTTGAGACACGCGAGCACATCGGGATGCCGGATCACGTCCTCGTAGCTCGCGTCCGCATTGCCGACGATCTGGCGGCAGGCGTGCAGGTTCGGCCAGCACAACAGGCCGATGAACTCGCGATCCTGCCCCGCGACCAGCGCGTCGTGCACGACCGGCGTCGCTGCAGCGATCGCATCGGTGCGCAGCGAGCCGACATGGACAAAGGTGCCGGTGGTGAGCTTGAAGTCCTCGACCACGCGGCCGGCGAAGATGATGCCCTGTAGCGGAACCTCGGGATCGACGAACACGCCGGCATCGCCGATGCAGTAGAAGCCTTCCTCATCGAACATCTTGGCCGTCAGCTCCGGCTGGCCGAAATAGCCCGGCGTGACGTTGACGCCGCGCAGCCGCAATTCATATTTCGAGCCGCACGGCACCATCTTCAGCTCGACGCCGGGGAACGGCAGGCCGATCAAGCCGACGCGCTCGGTGTCCCAATAGGTGCCGGTCGAGGTCGGCGCGGTCTCGGTCGAGCCCCAGCCGGTGTAGAACACGATGCGCTCGCCCGTGGTCTTCACCGCCAGGGCCTGCATGCGGTCATAGAGATCGTCGGGCAGCCGGGCGCCGCCATAGGCCATGATCGAGAGATTCTTGAAGAAGCTCGCGCACAGCGCCGCGTCCTTCTCCATTGCGGCCGCGAGCGCCGCATAGCCCGCCGGCACGTTGGCGTAATAGGTCGGCGATACCTCGCGCAGGTTCCTGATGGTCTCCTCGAGCTGGCCCGGCATCGGCCGGCCGTCGTCGATATAGAGCGTGCCGCCATCGACCAGCACCGGATTGAAGGCGGCGTTGCCGCCCATGGTGTGATTCCACGGCATCCAGTCGAGCACGGTCGGGATCGGACCCGCCGTTTCACGCGGGCGGACCTGCATCATCATCGCCGCATTGGCGCACATCATCTCTTGGGTGTTGATGACGGCCTTGGGCATGCCGGTCGAGCCCGAGGTGAACAGCAGCTTGCCGACGGTGTCGGGCGTGATGTTCGCAATCGACTCGCCGACATCGGCCGTTACCTTCGTCGCCGCGAGCTCGGCGAAGCCCACGCTCTTGATGCCGTCGCAGGGGCGCAGCACGTGAACGACCGTGATGCCGCTGAGGTCGATCGCCTTCAGCGCCTTCTCGAAAGTCGGGCCGTCCTGCACCATCACGACGGCCGGCTTGATCAGGTTGAAGAGGTATTTGAGCTTGAGATGATCCTGGCTCATCAGCGAATAGGCCGGCGACACCGGCGCTGCCGGCAGCCGCGCCTGCATCGCAGCCTGCGTCATCAGCGCATGCTCGATCGAGTTGCCTGAGAGGATCGCGACGGGTCGGCCGTCGGCAATACGGAGATCGAGCAGGCCTTGCGTCAGCGCATCGACGGTACGCTTGGCTTCACCATAGGAAACCTTGCGCCACTGCCGGTCGGGGCCGCCGCGTTGCGCGAGCCAGATCCGCTCCGGCGCCTGCGCCGCCCATTTGGCGAGATAGGCCGGGATATGCGTCTCATAAGCCTGGAGCGGAATCCGCGACTTCAGGACGACGGTGCCATCGCCGCGCCGCTCGACCGCGATGTCACGCGCGAGCCAATCCACCTTGCGAAAGGCAGGCTTCGTCAGCATCGCCGCGTCTCCATCCATTTTGCGTCTCCCGGAATTCTTGTCCTTTGCGGACTTTTTATCAGCGCTTGATATAGACAGGCTTTCGTTTCTCAAGGAAGGCCCTGATGCCTTCCTGGAAATCTTCCGAGCGGCTGCACAGCACCTGATTGCGATCCTCCATCGCAATCACGGCCTCGATCGAGCCGGCATCGACGCTCATATTGATGCATTCTTTCGACAGGCGAAGGCCGACCGGCGAGGCCGTCATCATCGCATCGACGTAAGTGTTGGCAGCGGTGTCGAGATCGGCGGCCTCGACCACCTCGGACACCAGGCCGACCGCAAGCGCACGGTCGGCGTTGATGAAGCGCCCGGTGAGGATCAGTTCGGAAGCAACGGAGACGCCGACGAGGCGCGGCAGGAAGTAGCTGGTACCGATGTCGCAGCCCCCTAAGCCGAGCTTGATGAAGGCGCAGTTCATCCGCGCGTTTGTCGCTGCAATACGGATGTCGGCGGCGAGCGCCAGCGCGAAACCGCCGCCGGCGGCAGCACCCTGTACCAGCGCGATGATCGGCTGCGGACAGCGCCGCATCAGCATCACGATGTCGGCAATGCGGCGCTGCGAGTCCAGCGACTCCGTGACGCCGGGCGGCTCGGTCTGCCCGCCGCGGCGGGCCATTGCGTGCTTGAGGTCGAGCCCGGCGCAGAAATTCGCACCGGCCCCCTTCAGCACCACGACGCGGGTGTCGCGATTGCGCTGCAGGCCCTGGAAGTAAGTATTGAGCGCATCGATCAGCGCCGGATCGAGCGCGTTCAGGCTTTCCGGTCGATTGAGCGTGACCCAATCGACCCCGTCATGATGTTCGATCAGCAGCGGTTGAGACACGCGCATGGTCCTCCCGACCGTCGTCCCGGCCAAGCGAAGCGCGAGCCGGAACCCATAACCACAGGCTTTTGTTGTTTTGCGCGACGTCTGCCAGGTTTGCCTGTTACAGACGCCGCGGAGTATGGGTCCCGGCTCCAGCGCGCTATTGCGCGCAAGGCAGGGACGACAGCGGAATTCGCCGTTAGCGCGGGGCCATGCGGATGGCGCCGTCGAGGCGGATGGTTTCGCCGTTGAGCATCGGGTTCTCGACGATGTGGACCGCGAGGTTGCCGTATTCCGA
>DASVOL010000833.1:0-6982 GCA_036383375.1 Bradyrhizobium sp.
GCCCAGATCAGCCCGCCGCCCCAATCGTAGATCACGTCGCCGCCGGTTAGGCGCGACAGCGCCTGGCCCAGCGCGCCGCCTGAGGCCGGTGGGCAAACGATGCGCCACACCGGCAAGGCCCCGAGCGCGCCGCTCGCCGCGAACGGCACCACGTCGCGCAGCGCGCTCCAGATCAAAGCCGAAGCGTCGTCGGCGAGGCTGTCGACCGGTCCATAGGACGACAATGTCTGGCTCAACGACGCCGCCCGGTGCGCCGCCGACGCCGAAATCCCCTCGAGCCGGACCAGCGTGACCGGCTGGCCGGAGGCTGCGAGGCCGGCGAGTGCGCCGGTCCCGGACCGCAATGCCGAACCAGGTAGATGCGCCGCGCCCGACACGTCGAAGGGCGAACCCAGCGCTGCCGTCATCGCCTTGTTGGCGGCGACGTCATCGAGCCCGCGCAGCACCAGCGTCCGCTCGGCTTCCGGCTTCGGCATCACCTTGAGCGTCACCTCGGTCATGACCGCGAGCGTGCCCCAGGAACCGGTGAGCAGCTTGCAGAGATCGTAGCCGGTGACGTTCTTCACCACCCGCCCGCCGGTCTTGAAACTGTCGCCGAACCCGGACACCGCATGCGCCCCGAGCAGGTGATCCCGGGCGCCGCCGGCCTTGATGCGGCGCGGACCGGCAAGGCCGGCACCGATCATGCCGCCGATCGTGCCGGCTCCCGCGGTGCCAAGCAGCACGGACATGTCCATCGGCTCGAAGGCGAATTGCTGGTTCTTGGCGTCGATCAGCGATTGCACGTCGGCGAGCGGCGCGCCGGCCTGCACGGTGATGATCAGCTCGTTCGGCTCATAGGCGCTGACCGCGTTCAGCACCGAGACGTCGAGCACCGCATTGGTCGCCATCGGATGACCGATGGCCCGTTTCGATCCATGACCAATGACCTCAAGCGGCTGCTCGCTCGCGACAGCGGCGCGCACCACCTCTTCGACGTCCTGGACGTCTCTGACTTTCAGCGTTTCCACAGGCTAGTCGGTAACGAAATTTAGCGCCGAGATCAAATGCGACGGACCGCACCGTCGCAACGCCGACGGAATGGCCCTGGAGCGGGGCTTGCCGCCCCTCACCGGTGGGAACGGCGGTCGGGCCACCCAGCTCGAGGTTTTGGCTACACCGCGCCTCGTGCGAAGGCCGAAACGCAACACTTCGACCAATGTCGAACCATTTTCACGACATCGACATTTCGACCATCACCTAACCGAGTTCATCGAACGATCCACTAACTGTCGCATCGCGGTTCGGCCGGCAAGACGGTTGGCGCAAATCATCTGGAGGCGATCATGAAACGTCCGGAAGTCACGACCACGACGATGATGCTCACCCGACGATCGGCCATCGGCTCGTTCGCCGCGATCATGACGATCGCCGGCGTCTCGCCCTTCGCCGGATCGCAAGCTCGATCGGAGCAAAGCAACGGAGGAATGCAAATGAAGCACTATGCGATGAGCACAAGAACCATCAGCGATGCGATCAACACGTCAGGCCTTCTGGTGGTGGCGCAATGGGAAGCCAAGGAGGGCCAGGCCGACAAGGTCGCGGCAATTCTCGACGGCTTCCTGCCCGAGGCACAGAAGGACCCCGGCACCAAGCTGTTCCTGATCGGCCGCGGCAAGGACAATCCGGCGCAATTCCTGTTCTACGAATTGTTCCAGGACGAGGCGGCGTTCAAGGCGCATGCGGAGAGCGCCTACTTCAAGACCTACATTGCGGAGCAGGCACTGCCGCTGCTGGCCAAGCGCGAGCGGACGCAATACGTGCTGCTGTGATCGACGGCGTCGTGGGAGGGCCTGTGATGCAGGTGCTCCCACTCCGCTGCAATATCAGACCGACGCGCGGTTGCCGCCGAGCGTCGCACCCAACTCGATCCGGCCGGGCGATCTGCGCCAGAAGGCTGCGATTGAAATCCGGGAGAGCACCGCCGCCTCGATCCGTTCGACCTGCGCCCTGAGCCGAAGCGCATGCTTCTCGACCAGATGCCAGGACACGAACGCGACGCCGAAGGCAATCGGCAGGCTGATCAGGATGTTCAGATACCAATGCTGAACCGGAGGACCCAACGCCGCAACGGACTGCTGGACGACGACCCCGTAGAGATACATCCCGTACGAGTAATCGCCGGATGACACGATCCAGCTTCGCCGCGGGTTCATGAGCCCCAGATAGCACGCGACATACGCGGCGGGTCCAACAATAAGCGCATCGGTGCATCTAGTGGTCATCCCGGCCGCGCAAAGCGTCAGCGCGAGCAGGAACGCGGTGCGGTTGAACGGGACCTTGTCGCGCCAGAGATAGAAGCCGACGCCTGCTAGGAAGCAGAACACGAGCAGCGGCGGACGAAGGTGAAGATAATGGACGTCCGAATAGTAGATATCGTGCCAGGCGAAACCGATCTGGGCGAACACCAGAAACGCCAGATACAGCACCCTGTTGAAGCAGATCGTGGTCACGGCGAGCAGCGCCAGGATCACGTAGCACCACAGCTCATATGGAACCGTCCACAGCTGCGCATTCACCGCAAGAGGGACCGGATTGTGCAGAAACACGCCCGGAAGCTCATAGTGGATGTCGCCGATGATATTGTGAAAATAGGCATAGAATTTCGGGTCCGCGAAATACTGCGCGAGGGGAAGCGCGGTGAAGATCGGGCCGATGATGATGGCCGAGAGTGTCGTCTCGACCGCAAGCGCGGGCACGATGCGAAGCACGCGCAGGCCGAGAAATGAAATCAGGCTCTTGCACCTCAGCAAGCTCGCCGTCACCAGAAACCCGCTCAATGCGAAGAAGAGCGCAAGGACCATTGCGCACCCGATGCGGATATGGCCCAGGACCTCCATCGCCCGGTCGACGCCAAAGACGACGTTCGCGCTGTGCAGGCAGATGATGCTGGCCGCCAGCGCGAGCCGCAGATAGTCGAAGCCAGCGGGCCGGTTGCGCGAAAGGGCCAACTGATCGGCCAGGCTAAACATAGGTTGCATTGCGCTTCCGAGACAACGACATCATCGGAAACTATCCAGCAGCAAACTAACAAGACATGAACGCATAACGTGCAAATCCCGAACGAAAGCGACCCAGACGACGCGCCACCGAATTCACAGCAAGTAATGGTTATCGGCCGGAAAGGACGATCGGTCGAACTGGATTGATCGGCCCCGGCTGGACGAGCGCCGCTCGTTCGGCTTGCTCGGGCGATTTGCGCCAGAAGCCGACGATCGAAATCCGCGACAACACGGTGGCCTCGAACGCCTCGACATGGCAGCGGAGCCGCAGCGCATGTTTCTCGACGAGATGCCAGGACGCGACGGCGACGCCGAAGGCGAGCGGCAGGCTGATCAGGATATTCAGATACCAGTGCTGAACCGGCGGGCCGAACGCGGCAACGCACTGCTGGATGACGAACCCATAGAGATACAGCCCGTAGGAGTAATCGCCTGACGACACGATCCAGCTCCGCCGGGGATTCATCAGGCCGAGATAACACGCGACATAGGCCGCCGGCACCGGTGCCAGCGCGTCGCCGCGTCCCGTGGCCATGGCGGCGGCGCACAGCAACAGCGCGACCAGGCACGCCGTGCGGTTGAACGGCACCTTGTCGCGCCACAGGTAGAAGCCGACACCGGCAAGGAAGCAGAACACCAGAAGATGCGGGCGCAGCTGGATCGGCACCTCCTCCCAGCGGTAGATGTCGTAGCTCACCAGCCCGACCTGAACGATCGCCAGGAACACGAGGTAGGCCACCCTGTTGAAGCAGATCGTGGTCACCGCGAGCAGCGCCAGCACGACGTAGCACCACAATTCATACGGCACCGTCCAGAGCTGGGCATTCACCACGTCGGGCAGCGGATTGCGCAGGAAGACCCCCGGCAGCTCGTAATGGATGTCGCCGACGATGTTGAGAAAATAGGCGTGGAACTTCGGGTCGGCGACGTACTGCGCCAATGGCAGTTCGGTGAACACCGAGCCGATGATGACCGCCGACAGCGTCGTCTCGACCGCGAGCGCGGGCCCGATCCGAAGCACGCGCAGGCCGAGGAAGGAGATCAGGCTCTTGCACCGCTGCAGGCTCGCCGTCACCAGGAAGCCGCTGAGCGCAAAGAACAGCGCGAGGATCATCGCGATGCCGATGCGGAACGAGCTCAATATTTCCAGCGCCCGGCCGAGCCCGAGCGTCACGTTCAGGCTGTGCAGGCCGATGATCGATACCGCCAGCGCAATCCGCATGTAGTCGAAACCGGCGGGCCGATTGCGCGAAAGCGCCAGCTGATCAGCCAGGCTGGGCATCGATCTGTTCCCGAAGACATGCATCCTGGGAAAATACCGAGCAACAGTTGAAGGCCGTGTAAACGGGTGGCCGCCGCAGTTGCAGCAACGCGTAACAGCAGCCGTGACGACCTGCCACGGCCGTCGCGGCAACCACCGGTTAAGGTTATCGACTGGCTAGCGCGATCGGTCGAAATGGATCGATCGGCGAGCCGCTCGCAATTTCCCATGTCCGCCTCCGACCGACATCGATGCATGTTGGCCCTGGGGCCAATAGCCGGCGCGGCACGTGATGCGCCAAAAGAACGAGCCGGCGCTATCGCCATTCGGCGACCGGTGATTTCGATCGCGGCTCAACCGCCGCAGGAGAGCCGCCGCCATGAACATCAAACCAACAGCCATCGCGCTGCTCGCGATGATCGTGGCCCAGCATGCGCGCGCCGCAATGCTCACCGACGCTGAGGCGACGTTCCTCGACCAGCTCGCCACCGCGGCCGCGGTGCTCGAACAACGATGCATCGGCTATGAAGCCAATGGTGCCGGCGGCGTCCAGCTCGGCGCCAGGCTTCTCGGCAGCCCCGACGCCGCCATGGCCATGATCGGCGCCTTCGACGCGGCCATCAAGGCCAACGATGGCAATGACTACGATCCGCGCAAATTCCGCTCCGAGGTGTCCGAAGCGGCCGGCAAGACCTTCAAGCGAGTCCGGGCGGAGTTGATAGCGGATCCCGAACGGGCCTGTGCCGCATATGGCGATGCCAGCGCGGCGCGCGGCCTGGTGAGGCGGTACTAGAACCGCGGGATATCCGGGAAGGCCAGCTTGCCGGCGTGGACATGGACGCGGCCGAGCTCGGCACAGCGATGCAGGGTGGGAAACACCTTGCCGGGGTTGAGCAGGCCCCCTGCATCGAAGGCGCATTTCAGCCGCTGCTGCTGGTTGAGATCGATCTCGGTGAACATTTCCGGCATCAGGTCGCGCTTCTCGATGCCAACGCCATGCTCGCCGGTGAGCACGCCGCCGAGCTCGACGCAGCAGCGCAGGATGTCGGCGCCGAACGCTTCCGCCTTCTCGATCTCGCCCGGCTTGTTGGCATCGTACAGGATCAGGGGGTGCAGATTGCCGTCGCCGGCGTGGAACACATTGGCGACGCCGAGGCCGTATTTCTCCGAAAGCTCGCGGATCCGCGCCAGCGCCTTCGGCAACGCGCCACGGGGAATGGTGCCGTCCATGCAGAGATAGTCCGGCGAGATCCGCCCGACCGCCGGGAAGGCCGCCTTGCGGCCGGCCCAGAACAGGTTGCGCTCGGCCTCCGAGGTCGAGATCTGGCAGGAGGTCGAGCCGCAACCTTGCGCGATCGCCTCGACCCGCTTGATCAATTCATCGACCTCGACCTGGGGACCGTCGAGCTCGATGATCAGAAGCGCCTCGACATCGAGCGGATAGCCGGCATGGACGAAGGCTTCCGCGGCGTGGATCGCCGGCTTGTCCATCATCTCCATGCCGCCGGGGATGATGCCGGCGCCGATGATGGCGGCTACGCATTCGCCGGCCGCCTCGACCTCGGCGAAGCCGACCATCAGCGCGCGCGCCGTCTCCGGCTTCTGCAGGATGCGCACCGTGATCTCGGTGATGACGCCGAGCAGCCCCTCCGAGCCGGTGATGATCCCCATCAGATCGTAGCCGGCATTCTCGGCCGACTTGCCGCCGATGCGCAGGATCTCGCCCGACATCAGCACGATCTCGCAGCCCAGCACGTTGTTGGTGGTCATGCCGTATTTCAGGCAGTGCACGCCGCCGGAATTCTCCGCGACATTGCCGCCGATCGAGCAGGCGATCTGCGACGACGGATCGGGCGCATAATAGAAGCCGGCATGGGCGACCGCCTGGCTGATCGCAAGGTTGGTGACGCCGGGCTCGGTGACAACAACGCGATTGTCGAAGTCAATCTCGCGAATCCGCTTGAACTTGCCGAGCCCGAGCAGGACGCCATCGGCGAGCGGCAGCGCGCCGCCGGACAACGAGGTGCCGGAGCCGCGCGGCACCACCTTGATGCCCTGCGCCTGGCAATATTTGAGGACCTTTGCGACCTGCTCGGTGGTATCGGGCAGCACCACGACCATCGGCGGCTGCCGGTAGGCGGTCAGGCCGTCCGATTCATAGGCCAGCATTTCGGCGGCGCTGTCGATCACGCCCTCGCCCGGGACGATGGCGCGCAAGGCGGCGACGATTTCGGCGCGGCGGGCAAGGACGGCCTGGTCGGCCGCCGGCATCATGATGGACATTGGTGTTCCCTCGGAGCGCTCCGCGCTTCGCGGATTTGTTACGACAAATCAATCGGGTCTGCACCTGTTTCGGTCACCCTGTGTCAGTCAACCGGCCGAAGGTCGGATTGCCCCGCTCCGCGAGGGCGAGTTCTCTCTCGGACAAGCGGGCAGCCATGAAACCTGTCAAGGTTTCGTGGCTTGTCCTGTCCAAGCCGGACATGCCACAAACCAAACGCTACCCCCCGGGACGAAACGAAGAGAACCCCATGAACCTAAAGACCTTGAGCGCGCTGGCGGTCGTCACATCGCTGGCCACCGCATCCTCCGCGCTGGCGCAGGATGCCGCCGCCGGCAAGACCTCGTTCAACAAATGCCTCGCCTGCCACGCGATCGGCGAAGGCGCCAAGAACAAGGT
>DASVOL010000834.1:0-2099 GCA_036383375.1 Bradyrhizobium sp.
TAAGCTGCAATGCTGGTCCGAGACAATATGCCTCAGCTAGAATCCATCTAATGGTCGAGACCACCTCGTGGGAAGCGACGAGGTGAAGACCGCCTGCTCAACAGCAAGCTGAAGAGCATCTGTCGGGACTGCTAATCAGGACGCGATCGCCTGCCGCGGCTGCGCGGTGGCGCCGATCAGCTTGCCTATCTCGGGCTTGCAGCCGCCGCAATTGGTGCCGGCCTTCAGGCAGCGGCCGATCGCCTCGACGCTGTCGGCGCCCTTCCTGATCTCGGCGGTGATCTGGTGCCGTCCGATGCTGAAGCAGGAGCAGACGATCGGCCCGACATCCTCGCCCGCACCGAACGGCCGCCCGGCCAGCAGCGCCATCCGCGCGTTGGCCGACAATTGTTGCTCCGCGAACAACCCGGCGAGCCAGGCCCGCGACGGCAGCACGTGATCGGGCGCGATGAACACGCAGCCCTCGAGCCGGCCCTCGCGCACCGCCGCGTAGCGGAAACGGCCAGCGGCCGGATCGCGATAGGCGATCCATTCGATCTCGACACCGTCGAAGCCGAGTTGCGCCCTCGCCCAGTCGCGCCAGCTGTCAGGCCGGACGTCGAGCGCGAGCTCCAGCCGTGTGCAATCGCCGGCCTTGCCGTAGACCCAATAGCCGCTTGCCGGACGCTTGATCGCATCGCGGCTCAGGATGAAGGCGTGCCATTTCGGCGCGTAGGGATCGGCCTTGACCGGCGTGTGCTTGGACTCCGGCTGGCCGGACAGCGGATCGACCGCCGGATTGACCAGCGCGTTGACGCGGCCTTCGCCGGCGAACTCCTCGTTCCAGTGCATCGGTACGAACACGCAACCGCGGCGCTGGTCGGCGCTGACCACGACGCGCGCGATCATCTCGCCCCAGCTGCTGGTCAGCCGCGTCAGTCCTTCGTTTTGCAAGCCGGCCTGCCGCGCGTCCTCGGGGTGAAACTCGGCATAGGGCTCGAAGATATGCGACAGCAGCCGGCCGGTTTTGCCGGTCCGGGTCATGGTGTGCCACTGATCGCGGACGCGGCCGGTGTTGAGCACCAGCGGATAGTCGCGGCTGGTCGCATGCCGCGCCGCGCGCGGCGCGATCGGCACGAAGCGCGCCTTGCGGTCGGGCGTGAAGAACTTATGGCTCTCGAACATCCGCGGCGTGCCGGCCGGATGGTCCGATGTCACCGGCCATTGCACCGGCGCCAGCGCGTCATAAGCGCCGTCATCGAGCGCAGCCAGCGCCGAGATGTCGAAGTCGCGCTGGCCGCTATTCTCGAAGCCCGACAATTCGGCGTGCTCGCGGAACACCTCCGCCGCCGAGGCGTAATCGAAGCCCGGATATCCCATGCGGGCGGCGACGTCGCAGATGATCTGCCAGTCGGCGCGTGCTTCGCCGGGTGCGGCGAGGAACGGCCGCTGCCGCGAGATCCGGCGCTCCGAATTGGTCACGGTGCCGTCCTTCTCGCCCCACGCCAGCGCCGGCAGCAGCACGTCGGCATGCCCCGTGGTGTCGGTGTCGCGCATACAATCCGTCACCACGACGAGCTCGCAGGCATCGAGCGCGGCGCGCGCGCGGTCGGCATCGGGCAGGCTCACCACCGGATTGGTCGAGATGATCCACACCGCCTTGATGCGGCCGTCGGCGATCGCGTCGAACATGTCGACCGCCTTCAGCCCGCCCTTCTCCGCAATCACAGGCGCGCGCCAGAACCGCTGCACCAGCTCGCGATGCGCCGGGTTCTCGATCTCCATATGCGCGGCAAGCTGGTTGGCGAGCCCGCCGACCTCTCGGCCGCCCATCGCGTTGGGCTGGCCGGTCAACGAGAAGGGCCCCATACCGGGACGGCCGATGCGCCCGGTCAACAGATGGCAATTGATGATGGCGTTGACCTTGTCGACGCCGCTCGACGACTGGTTGATGCCCTGCGAATACAGCGTGACGACGCGCTCGGTCTTCGTGAACCAGTCGAAGAACAGTCCGACCGCGCCTTCGCTCAACCCACACGTCGCGGCGGTCTGCGCCAGGGTCTGGCCGGCAACCTGCTTGAGGGCGTCGACGATCCCCGTCGTGCAATTGCCGACAAAGC